>JANYBI010000497.1 GCA_025360875.1 Lentisphaerota bacterium | reverse complement strand
CGCCGAAAAAATATTTCGACAGGATCCGCCTTGAACAGGCGCGAAGTCTTCTCGGACTTGGAGTCTATTCCGTTTCAGAGGTTGCGGAAAGGCTCGGATACGCAAATCCCTTCCATCTCAGCAGGGCATTCAAGGATTATTATGGCACGGCGCCTTCGGAAGTCATCAAAAAGAAGACTGAGGCATAACCCAGTCTTTCCCGGGACTAACCACAGAGGACTCGGAGAATGGAAAGAATGCAGATAAGCACAAAATTAACTCTGTGCACTCAAACAACGATAAATTCCCGTTCGTATTAAAACATTGAAAATGACTTGAATATCTTTAGTTGTTTCGAGTGCACAGAGAACAGCATATTCATCGAGGCTCTACAGCTTTTGTGAATTTCTCTGAGACCTCTGTGGTTAATCTATTGGAAGATGCCAGACTAGCCTGAGGGGTTACAGCACGAGTCAGAGGCAGAGTCGGCCGGGGTTCAGCGCTGGAGGCGTATTGGAAGTTCGAGCCCGTTGCTTTCAAGGAATGTCCTGTCGCTTAGAATCTTTTCCGCAGGTCCGTCCCCGGTTATACAGCCCTCTGAAATCATCACTACGCGTTCGCATGTGTCCCACACGAAATCCAGATCGTGCGATACGATAATGCTTGTCGATTTCAGGTTCCTCATCAGGCTGATCAGTTTCCTGCGGTTCCTCGGATCCAGGTCTGAAGTCGGTTCGTCGACAACGATGACGGATGGCTTCATGACGAGGATAGTTGCGAAAGCCGCAAAACGCTTCTGCCCCTGGGAAAGATTGAAAGGAGGCTTGAGCCGGAGGCTCCAGATATCGAGCTCGCGCATCACCCGTTCTGCATCACGCATGGCATCATCCCTGGGAACTCCCAGGTTCATCGGGCCGAAAATCACGTCGTCGATCAGCCGCGGCATGAAAAGCTGGTCCTCGGAATTCTGGAAGACGAGTCCGACCTCCTTCCTCAGCTTTTCAGCATTCGCCTTTGATGACTCAATTCCATTGACAAGCACCCTGCCCGCCTGCGGAAGATGGAATGCGTTCAGGTGGTTGACAAGCGTCGACTTGCCTGCGCCATTGGCGCCTATGACACCGATCGATGCGCCTGCCGGAACTTCAAGTGAAATTCCACGTAGCGCCTTAGTGCCATCGGGATAGGTGTAACAAAGATTTTCTATCTTGATCATGCCAATGTAGCACAGGCATCTTGCCTGTGTCCTTATGTTTCCAGTTAATGGTGTCCTAAATAAATTTATCGGAGTCGGGGTCGGTATCGGAATCGCTTTCGATTAAATTCTTTTTCGATCCCGATACCGATTCCGATACCGACCCCGGGCATAAATATGTAAACAAGCCCCTTGTTAAAGACACACTCATTTTTCTTAATGTTTAGGACAGGGTTGGTTTCCAATCAAATTTCCAATCACAGGCGAGATTTATACTGAGCCTGCCGAAGTACGCCTGTGATACATTATTAAATGCAAATCCTCACGAGCAGGAACAGAAAGCATGCGAAGGTCGCAAAGGCTATGTCGGAAACGCCAACCCCCTTGTCCTCCCTGTAAGTCAAGGTCCCGGAATATCCCCTTGCGAGCATCGCCTTGTAGACTCTTTCCGAGCGCGATACTGAACGGACAAGGAGAGAGCCGATGATTCTGGAGACAACAGATAATTCCCTGCCCCTCCTCCCGAAACTGCGGAGTTCGCGCGCCTTGTTAAGACATTGCGCCTCGTCCGAGAGCAGAAATGCGTAGCGGTAGACAAGCATGAGCTGGGTCGTAAACACTTCCGGAACGCCGATCCTGAGAAGCGATTCGCAGATGCCATTGAAGGAAATCAGTTCAATAAGCGTCAGGACTGACACCACGGAAACCAGTCCCTTGAGAACTATCACTGACGCCGAGAGCATGCCTGCATTTACCGGCAGTCCGAATATCTCTAAGACCGGACGTGTGTCGATGAACGGATTTGCGGCGGCCACAAGAAGAATGAAAGGGGAGAGCATGAGCATCCTCCTGAAGATTTTCAGCGCTGGAAGATGGCATGCTATGATTATGAAAAATGGAAACGCCGCAAAAGCAATCGCTGCGCCAACGGAAAATTTCGGGACTGAAACCATGAAGACTACGAAAACAAACCATGTGACAAGAAGCACCCTGCCGTCAAAACTTGGAATCGACGACGGACGGCCGTCCTCAAGCAACGACTGCCTGCGGATATCCTCCATTGCCTGTACTTTCTGTTCAAACATCGACTGTCTCCTTCCTCCAGCGGTTCCTAAGCGTAAATCCGGCGACACCTGCGAGAGAAAATACCATTAACGCTCCGAGGACTCCTGATACTGTTGTCCCTATATTTGCCGCCATCAAGGTATTTTCCGCATCGTTGCCTTTGGCTGTGCTCCTGAACGAATAGTCCGGAAGGAATGCAAGCTTATCCTGAACTGCTGCCAGGAATTTTTCAACATTACCTGCAGCGCCTAGCAGTTCCACCTTGCCGGTGACCTTGGAAACGGACCATTCAAGTCCGTCCGGGCTGGACGATGCGAACCATGAGACGAATCCTCCGACGACCAGGGCCGCGATTGCGAATGTCACAAGCACATGGCGCGAAGGCTGGAACTTTTCGCGGCTTGCCATAAGAATTCCGGGTTGGGTCTGCTTCACGAATGAGATGACCAGGTATGTCACAACACCTTCGACAATTCCTATGGCAAGATGTATAGGAAGCATGAACAGGACGAAGGAATTGAACGGAAGATCGGAAATGCCTGACATGACAGTCTGGACGACAACTGAGAGCGAGCCCATGAGAAGTCCAACAATAGCGCCAGCAAAACATCCCGTAGCAAGTCTGCACTTGCTGTCCCCTGCCCCTGCCCCTGCAATCAACTTATATATATATGGATAGGCGATGAATGCGGGGAAGAACGCAAGATTGAAAACATTACACCCGAGTGCGAGAAGCCCGCCGTCCGCGAAGAACAGGCATTGTATGACCAGCACGGAAGCGAGAGTTATGAAGGCGCGGTATGGCCCCAGGAGAACGGCCAGGATCAATCCTCCTCCCAGGTGTCCGCTGGATCCGGTTCCCGGAATGCTGAAGTTGATCATCTGTGCGGCGAAGATGAAAGCGCCAGCCACACCCATTAGGGCTGTCTTGGAGCTGTCGTTCTCCTCGGCTATCTTTTTCGCCGAATACGCGACAAGTCCTCCGGTTGCGAGCCAGAAAGCCCCGCCTACCGCCGGGGATAGAAGCGCATCGGACATGTGCATGTAAATTCTCCTTTTCCTGGCCCAAGATAGCATCTTTAATAATTTCGTGCTACTGGCCGGACATGATATTTTCCAAAATTATTGCCTGTTGATTCAGCACGTGTAGCACTAAAGCTTAAAACGTGCCACCCTCGACGGCGGAGATGCTGAGGCTGACATGCTTGACGCCGACAAGCGCCTTGAGGCGGTTTGCGAGCTCCTCGATTTCGGACGCATTGCCCTTTGCGGCGATGATCTCGAGGCAGTCATGGTGCGAAAGGTGTATGTGCTGGGTTGAGATTACGAGTTCCTGGAAATCGTGCTGTATATCGAGCATCTTGCTGACAAGTTCGCGCTTGTGGTGGTTGTAGTTCATGACGATGACCCCGGCGACGACACCGTCTTCCTTCCACTGCTTGTTCACAAGCTCGCTGCGGATAAGATCGCGGATCGCCTCTGACCTGTTCTGGTAGCTCTGCCTCTTGATATGCTTGTCAAAAGCATCGATCAGAGGCTTTTCGAGGGAGACTCCGAAGCGGTAGAGTTTGCTCATAAATCTAACCTGGAGGTTATATTTACTTTTTCCTAAAAATGATTCTTCCTTTGGTAAGGTCGTAGGGCGACATCTCCATCATGACGTTGTCTCCGGGAAGTATGCGTATGAAATTAAGGCGCATTTTCCCGCTGATATGGGCGAGTACAGTATGACCGCCTTCCATCTGGACCTTGAACATCGTGTTCGGCAGAAGTTCTTTTACAACGCCTTCAACTGTGATTACGTCTTTAGCCAAGTTAAAATCTCCGGTTTGGATTCTGTTATCAATACCATGTGTTCGAAATGGGCGGATAATTTACCATCACTTGTGCGAACTGTCCAGCCGTCAGACTCAGTTATTACCTTGGAAGTACCGAGATTCAGCATCGGCTCGATCGCCAGAACCATTCCAGGCCTAAGCTCAGGCCCCTTGTTAAACGACACGTAGTTAGGTATTTCCGGCGGATCATGAAGGGTCTTGCCGCAGCCATGTCCGCAGTATTCCCTGACAATTCCGAGCTTTGCGGATTTCGCAATTTTTTCCACAGCGCTGCTTATATTCTTGATATATCTGCCGGCAACTGCCGCATTTATGCCCTCGTCAAGGGCTTTCCTGGTATAGTCCAGCAGGCGCAAAGTATCCGGATCATCTGTGCCACCGAGGACAAAGCTTGTGGCGGTATCACCGATATATCCGCCAAGGTTCACTCCGATGTCAATGCTTATAAGGTCGCCGGGCCTGACGGGCTTGTCAATCCTGCCAATCCCATGAACGACCTCGTCATTGAGCGAAATGCAGATCTGCCCGGGATATCCCCTGTATCCCAGGAAGGCGCTGATACCTCCTGTCGAATGTATCAGGGCGGCGGCGACATTGTCTATCTCCTTGGTGCTCATGCCGGGCCTGATCATAAGAGGGAGCTGGTCACGCACACGGGCGGCGGCATCGGCGGCCCTGCGGATACCACAGATATCCTCGCCCTGATATATTACATAGTCCTTCTTGTCGCCCATATAACACCTGTCAAGTCCTGATTTCGATTTGACACTTTAAATTGAAATTACTTTGATTAGAACTATGATTTATTTCTTCAAACAACTTGGCATTGACCAGGGAGGATTCCTCCCTCTTCTCCCATTCCCAGCTTCGGCTTCGCTGAGCGGAACCCGTCCCCGAAGGGGCTGCCCGGAGGGCAGAGGGTGGAGCGAGGCGAAGCCGAGCCATCGGTTCTTTCCCTCCGGAATGAACTTCAGATGGAATCTGATATCCGATTCCCATATGAGGCCTTCGGTTGTTATAGAGGAAAACGGCCTGTTCGAAAGCCTTGGTGGCCTGTTTCTTCGTGCGGAACACCCCGTCCATTTCATATTCCTGCTTCAGTATCCCGTTGACTCGTTCAGCCATCGCATTTTCATAGCAATGGAAAACTTCCGTCATGCTGATATCCATTCCTCTTTTATTAAGGCGCTTGACATACTTGCGGCAGCAATATTGCGAGCCACGGTCGGAATGATGTATAGGATGCGCGTCCTCAGGCAGATCCTCAAGGGCCTTGTCAAGAGCGAGCATGCTGCTCTCCTCCGCCTCCAGGCTGTCGCCTATGTTGCTGCCAACTATCTTGCGGGAGGCGGCATCCGTTATCAAAGACGCATACATGTACCCCTCGTCTGTGTCGATGTATGTCAGGTCGCTCACCCATACCTTGTTCGGCATTACAGGCTTCATGCCGGAAATGAGATTGCGGAAGACTGGAAGGTTATGCTGGGAGTTCGTCGTTTTCGGCTTGCAGGGTTTAGGCTTGACAAGCATTCCGTTATCCCGGAGAAGATCGAAATACCTGTCCCTCCCAAGCGACACGCCGGCATCCGCAAGATCTCCGGATATCAGCTTGAGGACCTTCCGCCCCCCGAGACGCGCCTGCATCGAGCGTTCGCGCCGAGTAAGCGACAGGACAATGCCTGCGTTCACCTTGCGCCTCTGGCGCAGCTTGCATCCGGCATAGTAGTTCTGCCTGCTCATCCTGGCCCTCCTGCAAAGCATGCTGATCATCCCTCTTTCCCGAGACGACTTTTCCGCCGCCCTTTGCACAGCTCCACGTCTGCTTTTTTTTTGAAGCCCTCAATGTCGTCTATTCCGGCGCTCTCGCATGCCATCTCCAGAAATGCCTTTTCAAGGCGCAGATCCAGATGCGCATACCCAAGAGCCGCTTCAAGATCCCTTACCCGTTTCCTGAGCATCTTCACTTCATCGCGTTCTTCTGTAGTTTCCACTCTGATCACCCTTTTCAGTAAATGTTTCCTGCCATATGCCGCTGCCCATCGGGGCACGGTCCCGGGCCCTCGTATACCATACGCCTTGCTCGCTGAAAAACAGTTCGGATGCGTACCCTGTTCTATCTCGCGAACAACTTGTCTCTTGAACGACTCACTATACCTGAAAACCTCTCTCATGCTACTTGCCTTTCCTTTTGGCAAGTGTCAACTTATTTCAGGACAATAACATGAACATCGAACTTCCAACATCGAATTTGATTTCCCATATTCGATGTTGAACGTTGGAAGTTGAATGTTGGAAGTTCATTGTTTTCAGGAAAGCACCTTTATGAGCTCAGGATACGACTTGTCTTTCGGCTGTTCGGCCTGGATTGTGGAAAGCATCTTCTTCGCCTTGTAATATGGAACAAGGGGAGCGGTCTGCTCATTATAGATCTTCAGGCGGTCCTTGGCGGTCTCAAGCGAGTCGTCAGGCCTCTGGAAGAGCTCTGTGCCACACTTGTCGCATACGCCTTTATTCTTCGGCGGAGTGAACAGGGTATTGTAGATACTGTTGCACTTCCTGCACATGAGGCGCGCCGTGAGCCTCTTGATGAGGATTTCCTCGGTAGCTTCGAAATATACGACGCCGTCAAGCTTCTTCCCGATCTTGGCCAGGGCCTTCTCAAGAAGGTCGGCCTGGTTGACAGTCCGCGGGAAACCGTCCAGGACAAATCCGTTCTGGCAGTCCTTCTCGAGGAGTCTTTTGGCGACCATGTCGGCAACGAGGTCATCGGGGACAAGCCCGCCGGATGTGACATATGACTGGGCTTTTTTGCCCAGTTCGGTACCGTTCTTGATCTCGGCCCTGAGGATGTCGCCTGTCGAGATATGGGCGAGTTTCATTTCCTGGCAGAGTATCTGTGCGAGCGTCCCTTTTCCGGCGCCTGGCGCTCCGAGAAATACCAGATTGCGTTTGCTGATCACGATGAACCTCCTGTTATTTTAAATTTATGATTTGCGAATGCCGATTACCGATTGAAAAAGCCATCTAATTTAATCTGCCGTTCCATTTCTTCAATCGGCTGAAACCTTGTTTCCGTATTATCATTGATTTCCAGCAAACAGCATCTACTTTAAAAATCTTTTGCCCATATCGCATGAACAGCAATGAAAATACAACCCAGAAGGAAGATACCAGGAAAAACCTGTATCTTCTTGCACTCGGAGCTCTCGGCATCGTCTACGGCGATATCGGGACCAGCCCCCTTTACGCATTCCGTGAATGTTTTGCCGGCACCCATGGCGTTCCCGCATCCCCCGGGAACATACTCGGAATACTCTCACTTATCTTCTGGTCCCAGATCCTCATAATATCCGTCAAATACCTGATGTTCCTCCTGAATGCCGACAACAAGGGTGAAGGCGGCATTCTCGCCCTGCTGGCGCTCGCCTTTCCCGAGCGCAAGGAACGGGGGCATGTCAGCCGAGTGGCGCGGATAATGGTCGCTGTAGGGATTGCCGGAGCCGTCCGCCAGGATGACAATTTGCGCCTCCCCGGCGGCAATGGTCTGCGTGGCGACGTTGACGTTGGTCGCGCCTGTGGCGGCGGTGTTGGTGTTGACGTTCGTGGACATCGGGGAGCCTCAATAAAAAAGCGGCGGACAGGGAAACCCCGCCGCCGCAGTGTGCAAACGCCGTCGCCGGCCTATTTCTTCTGCTTTTTATCAGCTTCCACCGCATCAGCGGTCAGCCAGCCGCGACTTTGATAGTCCGGGTAACTGGCCGGGTCGACCAGTACGGGGTAATCAAAGTCGGGATGC
>JANYBI010000471.1 GCA_025360875.1 Lentisphaerota bacterium | reverse complement strand
GCCTTGAGCTTCGAGGAAATCCTCAGATATTCGAGACGGACATGCTCGACCTTGCGCATGGCGATTGAAAGCTCGGAAGTCAAATTACCCTTATCCCATTTGGAATCATCCAGATTTTGGATCTCATCAAGGAGATGGGCATATTTTTCGAGGGCGCGCTGGAGCTGTTCGGTATGATCCTTGGAAAGGCGGATCTCCTCGGGGATCGCGGCAAGGTTTTCCGTAAGCCTTCCTGTAAAATCCCTTTTGACGTGGCGGAATTCATCCCATCTTCTTTCAAGGGCCTTCCTCCATTCCTTGTCGATTGCCGGTTCGGAGGCGGTAGCAGCCACGGCAGGCTGAACTGGCTTCTGTACGGGCTTCTGTCCGACCGCCTCCTGTTCGCCATGGGAAGACGCTTCGGAAAGCCGGCTTCTTATCTTTATGAGCTCAGCCCCAACAAAACCGTTCTTCTGCATTGGAAACCTCGAAATGGATGTTTCTATAGAAATCGTTCAATCTGTTACAATAACAGGAAAAGAGCCTAAAGACAACAGGGAACCTATAAAATTCCAGATTCCAAGCTCCAAATATCAAACAAGCTCCATTTCCCAAACAGGACTAAACTTCAAACAAGACACGTTCAAAATCTATGTTTTTCTGTGAGTTTACAGGAATTTGTTTGGATTTTTCTCCTTTTGTTTGGAGCTTGGATTTTGGAGTTTGGAATTTACCAATCCGCAACTTCCAAAACAAAACCGGCAAACCATTTCCGCAAAAGTAAAACCTTGCCAGCGGGCTGACCAATTGTAGCCTTTTTAAGGTGCCCTGCAGAAAACCGAGATTAAAGCTGTTCCAGCGGTTTGATTTTAAATGAACTGGTGATATTATACCCGCTCGCATTAATCTGTGACTGGAACAGGTTATCGCTAAACAACCGTTAATCAGGCCGACTGGACCGGATCAGCTGGGAACAGATCAGGGCCTGGAAAAAGAAGGGATTCAAAATGAAAAGGACATTTCAGCCGTCAAATATAAGACTGAAAAGAAGAAAAGGGTTCAGGGCAAGAATGGCTACCGTCGGAGGACGCCTGGTTCTGAAGAGAAGACGCCAGAAGGGACGCAAGAAGCTTTCGGCCTGATTTCAGGCTGCCGCCTGTGGCGCTGGAATCCTTCCGGAAGCAAAATGCCCCCGTACCGAGTCACTCAAAATGATCCTCGAAGGCGCATAAATGGGTAGAGAACCCCTTCAATTCGGCAAAGCTGCACTGGGAAAAGAAGAAAAACTCTCCCTTCATTCAGAATTTGAATACATCCGCAATTCCGGAAGAGAATTCGCCGGCAGGCTTATGCTGATGGTGGTCTCGGCATGTCCCGATCCTTCCCAGAGCATATCCCGGTTTGGCGTGATATGCGGGAAAAGGTTCAGCAAAAGGGCCGTGGACCGCAACAGGGCGAAACGGCTCCTGAGGGAATCCTTCAGGCTCATAAAGAACAAAGTGAAACCGTGCCATGTCCTTCTGATAGCGAGAAAGGCCATTTTCGGCAAGACCTTGCATGACGTGCAGAAGGAAATGATATATCTGATGACTAAATCTGGAGTTTGGACAGAGGAATGATAAAATTTTTCAATCCTGCGAATATCGCATTGGGGATGATCTGGATCTACAGGAAGGTCGTATCCCCCTGGATGTTGCCATGCTGCAGATTCAGCCCTACCTGTTCGGAATATGCCCAGACAGCCATAAGGCGGCATGGTCTTATATACGGTTCGTCCCTGGTGATATGGAGAATCCTGCGATGCAATCCGTTCTGCAGGGGCGGACACGATCCCGTGCCTGAGAAACTCCATTTCCCATGCGGAAAAGACGATCACCAGATGCTTGGGATAAAAAAGGTGCTCCGGTGAAATTCGACAAGGAAACAATAATAGGCCTCTGCATCTGTTTCGCCCTTCTGATATTCTGGAACCCAATTATGACCGCCATCATGGGCCCGATCACGCCCCCGAAAAAAGAGATGAAGACGAACTACCCGACAAAGACTTCCCCTGGAAGCTCATCCCTTTCAGCTCCAACAACTGAATCTCTGAAGGCTCCCGAATCAGGCAAGGAACCGGCAAAGACTGTGGAAAATCTCAAAACCGCAGACGGCAAACCGGCCGCAGACACGGAAAAATCCTCAAAAGCCGAGGAAAAGATTAATCTCCCGGAAATCCCCGCCCAGAGCATTTCAAACGACTTCATCTCATTTAAGATTTCTCCTGCAACCGCTTCAGTCTCTTCAATAGAGTTTAAGAAATATAAGAATACCGACAAGAAAAATAACATTGTCCTGAAACAGGACTACGAACCAGGGGCCCTCTCCTTCTCGGCAACCGACAAGCTGAAGACCACCAATATCGAGTATGTCAAGGAGTCCGAGACAGCGCTGAGGCTGACACGCGGTTTCAAGAATGAGGCCGACCAGCCGTTCAGCGTTGTGCAGACCTGGAAAATATCGGACAAATACACGACCGACTACAGCGTGGAGATCAAGAACCTTTCGGAAAAGAAGCTCGCGATCGACGGCATACACGTGAGCGCCGGCAGCATAATCCCGATAATGGAACTGTCCGGGGATTATTTCATAATGGAAAGCCTCTGCATCAATACCTGCCTGGATGCCACCGTCGCATCAAAATCATACTCCAAGACGCCTTTCGAGGAACATCAGGAGAATGCCGCAAAATGGATTTCCGTCTCTAACAAATACTTCACCTGCATCCTGAAACCGGAAACCCCTTTTAAGAAGGGTGATGGAAGCATGTTGATACAGACCATAAAGACTTTCAAGGACAGCAAAGGGCAGGACAAACCATACTCATCCCTTGAAACCTATGGCATCATAGGAAAGACGGAAATAGAGCCCGGCGCGAAGTCTGTCATGAATTTCAAATATTTTTCCGGTCCGAAGGAACTGGCGCTGCTGAAAGAGTTCGAGCCGAAAACCACGGAGATAATGAACCTCTGCTATGTCAGCGACAGCTGGTTCTTCCAGTGGTACATCTGGTTTGAGCCCATCGCCCAGGGATTCCTAATCGCCCTCATATGGATGAAGACATTCTGCGGCAACTACGGCATAAGCATAATCCTGCTGACTTTCATCGTCAAAATGCTTTTCTGGCCTATCACAGACCGGGCGAACGCCTCAATGAGGAAAATGCAGAAGATACAGCCGCTTGTACAGGAGATCAGGACCAAGTACAAGGATGACGCCCAGAAGATGAACACGAAAATAATGCAGCTCTACAAGGAACACAAGGTGAATCCCCTTGGCGGATGCCTGCCGATATTTCTCCAGCTGCCAATATTCATCGCCCTCTACTCGGCTCTCAACGGCGCAATCGAACTGAGACAGTCGTCATTCCTATGGGCGGCCGACCTGTCCAGACCTGACACCATAGCCATGATACCGGGCCTGGATCTGGCGATAAACCCCCTTGTCCTCCTCATGACCGGCACAATGGTGATACAGCAGTACCTGACTCCCACCGCAATGGATCCCGTACAACAGAAAATGATGATGATATTGCCTCTTGTAATGCTTGTTATGCTATATTCACTGCCTTCAGGGCTGACCCTGTACTGGAGCGTGAGCCAGATAATCAGCATAATCCAGCTGCTGGTAAACAAAAAAATAGATAAAAATGAAAAAAGTCTAGAGAAAAAAACTGCTTGACTATAAAGTAAACTAGGAGAAACTAAAATGGCAGAAAACACAACCGCAATGACAGTCGAAGAAAAGATGCAGAAGGCGTCGACAACGCTTGCAACCATGCTCGACTACCTCGGACTCGATGCAACTGTAAAGGCTGAAAACAGGGATGGAAGGATCGCCCTTATCGCCGTCAGCGAAGACGCCGGAAGGATCATAGGACGAAAGGGCCAGACACTCGACCAGCTCCAGCTCCTCGTCAACCGCATGGTCCAGAAACACGACACGGAAAGCCCGAGAATCTCAATTGATGTCGACGGCTATTCAAGAAATGCTCCCCGCGAACGCAGGGGCGACAGAGGTGAAAGAGGCGCCAGTGGCGCCGGCGCCGCCACTCCGCAGGCCGCCCAGGAAGACAGGCCGGCCCAAGCCCAAGGCAGTGACAGAGATGACAGGGGTGGTGACAGAGGTGGCCGAGGCGACCGTGGAGACAGAGGTCCTAGAGGCGGCGGCAGAGGTGACAGGGGTGGCAGCAGAGGAGGAGACCGCGGTGGAGACCGCAGCAGAAGCCGTGATGGCGGCGGACGCAGGAGTTTTGACGACAGGGAGCCACGTGCTGAGCAAAGAGAATCCCGCGAAATGGTGGAAAGTGAAGCCGAACATGAGCAGAGGATAAGGCAACAGGCCCTTGATGCCGCGAAGGAAGTTAAGAGATGGGGTGACTCAGTATCACTTCCTCCGATGAACTCCCATGACAGGCGGATTGTCCACCTGACATTGAAAGATGATCCTGAGATTAATAATGAAAGCCATGAGTCCGATACTTCCGCGAATCTCAAAAGCGTCTCGATTACGCTGAACAAGAAGGATTAGATTCCAAAGCGCATAATCTCTGATATGAAATTCTGAAATTTGCTTTTTATTTAAAAGAAGTTATTTGTACGTATTCAGTAAACCATGTCGTTTACTTAATCCGTACCGTTGTTCTTTAATATGTTTTGTTCCAATGTCGGGGTGTGGCTCAGTCTGGTTTAGAGCGCTTGGTTCGGGACCAAGAGGTCGGAGGTTCGAATCCTCACGCCCCGACCATCTTTCATTATAGAGCGTCCCGAGCACGCCGCCAAGGCGGGTCTCGGGAAGGTCGGAGGTTCGAATCCTCTCGCCCCGACCATCTTATTTTAATCTTCCTGCCTATGTTCTATCTTTACATCCTCCCCAATGCGTAAACAATGTGTAAGTTTTTCTTGCCTTGCCTGCCTTCGCATACTATTGCTGGATTATAGAACAAGGAGGAATCAGCCGGCTATGGCAGAAAACAATCACGCAAAATATCGACACCTATTGTTTTTGCCAATCATGATGATAAAATAGGATGCCTCGTCGAGGCGCTTGAAGTGGAGAATTAAACATTTACGGAGCTTATACCATGAAACAAATTGATTCCCTGGTGTTTCTGCCCCTCCTGGTCTTCTCTTTCCTGGCCGTCGGAACGGTGGAGGCTGGAACCGCGAAAAGCATTGCTCCAACATATCCGATCGACGCAGATGTCTACACTACGCTCGATAAGACGAACGCTGCCTCACCCCCGCCCGTGTGGGCGAAACCGCTTTTGCCGTGCGAGGTCTCTGAATACGAGCAGAACGGATACGGCATGTGGAATCCTGAAGGGCCCGGCTACCCATTCATCAAGCCAGATATGACGCTTGACACCAAATGGCCGCCGGCCACTGATGCATCGCTCAATGCTCCATCAAACAGGGATCCTTCGACATCGACTCTTTTGACTTTCTTCAGCATGAGCGACGTCCATATCACCGACAAGGAATCCCCGGCCCAGGCGATCTTCTACTGTTACGAAGGTGGCTATTTCGCTTCTTCGAGCTGGGGGTATTCAGGATGTATCCTCTATACGACCCACGTCCTTGACGCCGCGGTCCAGACAATCAACGCCCTGCACAAACAGGCGCCGTTTGATTTCGGCATCGCTCTCGGTGACGCGGTCAACAACACCCAGTACAACGAGCTCAGATGGTATCTCGATGTCATCGACGGCAAGAAGATCACCCCCAGCTCCGGCGCACACCTGGGAGCCAAAACTACTCTCTATCAGATGCCATACCAGGCTGCCGGACTCGACAAGTCGATCAGCTGGTATCAGGCCGTCGGCAACCACGATCTGTTCTGGACGGGCTCCGCCCTTCCGGACGATTACATCAAAAAGACCCTCGTCGGATCCAGCATCCTCAACCTCGGCGAGATGTCTCCAAGCGATACCGGTGCGCTGAGCGCCCGCGGTTTCTATATGGGTGTCGTTGATGGAACGACGCCGTTCGGGGATATCATAGATGTGGGGGCGGCCGACTACTTCTCAAAACCCCCGAAGGTTGCCGCCGACAAGAACCGCTACTCGCTATCGCTCCGGAACTGGATGGGCGAATTCCTGAAAACCACCTCGAACCCGGTTGGCCACGGATTCACAAAGGAATTGAAGGATGGCGGATTTGCCTCCTATCACTTCTATCCGAGGGCCGATATTCCGCTCAAGGTCATCGTCCTCGACGATACCGACAAGGCCGGCAGCGATCTTGGCTCGCTCGACTATGAGCGCTACAACTGGCTGGTAAACGAGCTCGATGAAGGTGAGGCCGCAGGCGAACTCATGATCGTCTGCGCGCATATCCCGATACTCCCATATACATTGAATTTGCCGCCTGAAAACGATCCCGCGCAGAATCCATATTTCCCATTGATGCCGATGTATGCCCAGTATTCCATGGTCTCCGAAGTAACATTGCGCCAGAAACTCTGGACCTATCAGAACCTCGTCATGTGGATGTCGGGACATGTGCACCGCAACACCATCACTCCACAGCCTCCGGATGCGACATCACCTTACGTCGGCGATCTTACACACGGCTTCTGGGAAGTCGAGATCCCGTCGTTGAGGGACTTCCCCCAGGAGTTCCGCCGCTTCGAGATCGTCCGCAACACAGACAATAATATCTCAATCTTTGCGCTCGACGTGGATCCCGCGGTCAATACGGACTTTCTCCCAAATACCATGTTGAAATCGCCCGCCTGGACATCGCGTTCGTATGCGATCGCCGCCACGGAGATATACGGCTATCCAGTGCAGACGGGGCCTAATGTCGATCCACTTTCCGGCGTCTACAATGCGGAGCTTGTCAAACAAATGAGTCCTGCGATGCAGGCGAAGCTCGCGCTGATTTTACCCGCTGTCAGCTCTTTCCAGATAAATAGCAATGCCCGCACGACCAAGAGCCAAACTGTCACCCTGAACAACACCGTAGCAGGCACCACGCCCACCCAGTACATGGCGAGTGAATCCCCAATATTTACCGGCGCTGCCTGGCACGCATACACAAACGCTCCATCCTTCACATTGAGCTTCATGGATGGAGCCAAAACCGTCTACTTCAAAGTCAAAGACGCCACTGGAACGGAATCAGCTGTTGTAAGTGACAGTATCGTTTTCAAGTAATGACGGGTGGCACATTTTTCGGGAAATTTACTACAGAATATGAGCACGCATACCATAAAACAGCAGCGATTCACGACTGAGCCGTGGCGCGTTACCGAAGCCGCGTTCGCACCCGCCGACTACCGCCTCATCGAGGGCATCTTCGCGCAGGCAAACGGCTACATGGGCCAGCGCGCCTCGTTCGAAGAAGGATTGTCCGGAACTGAAACCTTGCGTGGCACCTATGTGGCAGGCGTTTTCGATTCCTATCCCAACAACACCATGATCAAGCTCAAGGGCCGACCCGCTGAACCTCGGCAGATGGTCAACATCCCCGATCCGCTTGGCATCGTGATCGAGGTCGATGGCGTCCGTCTCGATCTCAGCACATGCACAGTCGAAAACTATTCCCGAACGCTCCATCTGGACCGTGGCCTGCTCACGCGCGACGTCTCGCTCAGAACGCCCGCCGGACGACGTCTCAGCCTCTCATTCCGCCGTTTCCTCAGCCGTCCGAGACGTCATCTGCTTGCACTGCAGGTACAGGTCACTCCCCTTGATGCGGATGCCGATATCACTTTCATCTCGTCGGTGGATGGTACTAGCCGCAACGCTTCGGGCACCCGGCACTATGCAGACCTTGTCTCGCTTAACCGTCCCGGCACCACCGAACACGGGATCCAATCTCATACTTTACGAACTGGAATCAACTTGGCTGTACTTGCCCATGCGTCCTTGCGTGGCGCTTCCGCCCTCTTGGCTCCGAATGTGCGTTTCGAAGCCGACGTCTCAAACTGCCGCCTTTCCGGCCGGGTTGCGAAAGACATGCCTGCCAAGTTCGAAAAGCTTGTGGCAGTGGCCACCAGCCGTGACGTGGACGTGACCGGCGAGACGGCTGACGCAGCCCGCAGATTCCTGTCCGAAGCATGCACCGCCGGCTTCGACAAGCTCCTCAGCGAACAGGAAGCCGCCTGGAAAAAAGTGTGGTCCGAAGCTGACATAGAAATCGCAGAGAGATCCGGCACCGGTGCGCTCACCCAGGGATTGCGCTACTCCATATACCAGATGCTTCAGAACGCCCCGAATTCCGACCCGACGGTCAATATCGGAGCCAAGGGACTGACAGGCGAACACTACTTCGGAACCTATTTCTGGGACACCGAAGTCTTCATGATCCCGATGTTCGGGTTTGTGGCTCCGGACGTGGCACGCACCCTGATCCGCTCGCGCATCCACATGCTTCCCGGTGCGCGCACCAAAGCACACGAACTCGATGCCTCAGGCGCCGCCTACCCTTTCATGAGCGATGCCGACGGACAGGAGAGCTGTACTCTGTGGCAATTCGGCCTGCTCGGTATCCACGTCACTGCCGCAGTCGCCTGGTCTGTATGGTTCGATTATTGCACCAGTGGCAATCTGGACGCCGTGGCAGGGGGAGGGATCGACGTGATGGTCGAGACCAGCCGGTTCTGGTGTTCGCGCGTTTTCTGGCGCGAGGATCTTCAGGCATTTGTGATCAACCGCGTACTAGGGCCCGACGAATACCATCAGGGAGTTGACAACAATTTCTACACTAATATCATGGCCCAGGAGAACCTGAGCAAGACCGTGCGCCTGCTGGACATCCTGCACGTCGAGCGTCCCGACGACCATGCCGCCGCCTGCCAGCGGCTGGGGCTGTCCGCTGAGGAAATCAGCCGCTTCTCCCACACAGCCGACCGCATTTATCTGCCCGCCGATATCGCACTGGGCATCCACCTGCAAGACGATCGATTCCTGCAGCTCGAGCCGTACGACCTCAAGGCCAAGTCTCTACCGGGCGCATTAAACGCCGTGTGGAGCTACGACCGGATCATGCGAACCCAGCTCCTGCGCCAAGGCGACCTGCTCGTGGCCAGCCTCCTGCTCGGTGACCGGTTCACCGACGACGAGATCCGCCGTGACTTCGAGTTTTACGAGCCCAAGTGCACACACGATTCTTCACTAAGCTTCTGCCATCATTCCATTCTCGCGGCGTGGCTGGGCAAGATGGACATGGCATACGACTACTTCCTGCGCACCGCGCGTCTGGATTTGGATGACATCCACGGCAACGCCTGGATGGGTGTGCATACTGCCTGTCTTGCCGGCGCATGGCAGTGCGTGGCCCTTGGATTCGGCGGTGTCCGCTGGTTCGACGGACAGCTAAGCCTGCGTCCACGTCTGCCGGCAGCCTGGGACCACTACCGTTTCTCGCTGTGCTGGCACGGCTCCCGCCTCCAGGTGGAGGTCGGTAAGAACGCCATCAAGCTTCACGCCACCGGACCCTCCATAGAAGTGCGCGTCTGGAACCACCTTGTCCGCGTGGGAGAATCGCCGATAACTTTGCCCATGGCAGGGATTGGCGCGTTGTGAAATACGTAGAGATCCGCCAGATGGCAAATATTGGACAGCGACTGGCTACTGACGGCTTACCGGTTCCTGGACATATTAAGCAGCGTTCCTTATGACTTCTCGTCAGTTATAAGTTTTGATGTATTTAAAACCCGCTTGCTTTGCCAAAGTTATACGATTCCGAGTGTAAGTCAAATCTTTTGTCCTGCCGTCTCCTGATTAAAAGCGTTATCCAGCCATTTGCGGAGGAG
>JANYBI010000401.1 GCA_025360875.1 Lentisphaerota bacterium | reverse complement strand
TTGTGCCTCTGTGCCTTTGTGGTTGTTTTTCACTGATTTATCAGCTTTGACGGTGGAAACCCCCTGTATTTTTTGAAGATCCTGGAGAAGTAGAATTCATCTCCGAATCCGACCTTTGATGCTGCTTCCTTGACCGTCGTGCCGGGATTGTTCCTGAGAATTTCTTCTGCACGGGTAAGACGCATGTCTATCACGCATGACTTGAAGGATTTTCCGAGCTTTGATTGGAAAATATGGGAAACAGAGGACTTGCTGCGCCCAGCAATCCCGGCAGCTTCTGAAAGTGTCGGCGGATTTTCCAGATCTGATCTGATCCTATGGAGGATTTTTTCAACCACCAGGTCTCCTTGGATAGCCGCAATTCCCTCCTTGGCTATTGAACGGACAAGCATCGAAAAAAGTCCGAGCATGTTCGGAAGCTTTGAAGAGGAAATTTCAGAAACTTCGGAAAAGGCGTCCAGGAGTTTGGAATCATTCTTGTATTTCTCCTTCCATTCATCTGTTATGTTTTTTGGTGGAGAAGAGGCCGTGCGAAACTGCCCTGCCATTACAAATCCCGCAAATACGTTGTCGAGATATACTGGATAGATCGCCTCGACAAGCCCTCCATGGCATGTGTAGGATATGAGGGTGCGCCTTTCCGATGCCTCCTTGAGTTTTTTGCGGTCAAGCTCAATGCAGAGTCCATTTCCAATAAGTTTTGAGCGGATGAGAGCACAATATCTGCACATCTGCTTCTTCTGCCCGACCTTGAGCTCTCGCATGTCAGTTGCGAAATACGCAATCCTGGCACCGAAACATGCCGAGAAATTGTCCAATGCCGTCTGGACATTTTCATTCAGAAGTACCTTCAAATTCTGCATTTGTTTGCTTGCCATGGATATAATATTGCCTAATATTGCATAAAAGTCCATGTCTCTTACAGGTATATCCATTCTATATGTAAATTGTTCATTGTATCTTCAGGCAAGATAAAATGAAAAATTATAAATGGAGGAGACCATGAAGATATCAAAGAGGGATGTAGTCAAGCTGGCGGTTGAAGGTAAAAGTGTGCCATATACTCCATGGAGCTTCGGATTTACCCAGGAACCGGTAGAAATGCTCCACAGTCATTATGGTACAAAGGATCTGGACCAGTTCCTTCATCCTCATCTTTATGGCATCGGCGGAGGAAACGGATTTTTTACGGATGTCGGCAATGATTGTGTCAAGGATATTTTCGGGGTCGTCTGGGACAAGAGCGTTGACAAGGACATAGGCATAGTGAGGGGATGTGTTCTTCCGGAACCTACGCTTAAGGGATATTCATTTCCGAATCCGGAAAATCCTGTATTCTGGGATACGAATAACAGCCTGAAAAGTGAGAAGGCCCAGGAGAGATACCGCGTCTACAGTATTGGATTTTCACTCTACGAGCGTGCCTGGACTCTTCGCGGCATGGAAAATCTTATGATGGACTTTATCGAGCATCCGGAGTTTGTCGAGGAGTTTTTAAAACGCATCGCCGACTTCAACATTGAATTGGTCAGGAGAGCTGTAAAGCTTGACATTGACGCCGTCTATTTCGGAGATGACTGGGGACAGCAGATCGGGCTCCAGATGGGTCCGGAACTCTGGAGACAGTTCATCAAACCCCAGCTCGTGAGAATGTATGGGGAAGTCCGGGGCGCCGGGAAAAAGGTGTTCATCCATTCCTGTGGCGATGTTGACGAGCTTTTCGACGAACTGATTGATATCGGACTCAACTGCTTCAATCCGTTCCAGCCGGAGGTCATGGATGCATACGCCCTCATGGACAAGTATTACGGCAGACTGGCATTCCATGGTGGATTGTCAACTCAGCAGACTTTGCCCAAAGGCACGGTTGAAGATGTCAAGTTTGAAAGCAACAAGCTGCTCAACAAGGGGTTGAGGGGTGGATACATTTTCGCGCCGGCCCATGCCGTAGAAGGAGACGTGCCCCTGGAAAACATACTTGCGTTTATCGATGCCGCAGTAGGACAACCAGGATTTAAAAAGTAAAGCAGACATTCCTGTCTGCTTCTCTTATTTTCGCTTTAAAATAGGCAATTCGGATATAGTTTATTTTTTTCGGGAAAATAAACTATGATTAATGGCAAAAAAATAGTTGTTGTCATGCCGGCCTATAACGCCGAGAAGACACTCATACCCACTTATGAGGAAGTCATGGCTCAGGGTTGTGTGGACTTTGTAGTCCTTGTCGATGATGCGAGCTCGGACAAAACCACGGAAGTCGCAAGGAACCTGAAGAATATGAGGGTTTTCAGGAACGAGAAGAATCTTGGATACGGCGGTAATCAGAAAATTTGCTATCGGCTCGCCCTGGAAGAGGGTGCGGACATCGTAATAATGGTACATCCCGACTACCAATATACCCCGAAACTGATACCCGCAATGGCGTCACTCATAGGCAATGGACTCTACCACTGCGTATTGGGCTCCAGGATCCTGGGCGGATATTCCCTCAAGGGAGGAATGCCAATATGGAAATACATAAGCAACAGGACTCTTACTCTTGTGGAGAATTTCTTTCTGGGCGCCAAACTTTCGGAATACCACACCGGATACAGGGCCTTTTCAAGGGAACTGCTCGTGAAACTTCCGCTCGACAGGAATGACGATGATTTCGTATTCGACAACCAGATGCTGGCCCAGATAATCTGGACTGGAAGCAAGGTAGCCGAGATAAGCTGTCCGACAAAATATTTCCCTGAGGCATCGAGCATAAACTTCACCCGGAGCGTAGTCTACGGAATAGGATGCCTCAAAACTTCTCTGGAATTCTATTTCTCGAAAATAGGAATATGCGGAAACAGGAGATTCCCTGAAGAACTGAAAAACTGTCTGACGGAATCCAAGTAACGTTGTCTTCCAGGTCTGCGCAACTTGGAAAATACCTAGGAACATAAATTTGCTGAACCAAATTTTGAAATGGAAATATACCCCCCAGCTGTTGCTGGTGTTTCTTACCGCACTGACATATTCATCATCGGCCTCGTTTCCCCTCCTTGAAGGCTGGGATGACCATGTGTATGTTTCCGGGAATACGGAAAGACTGGTATTCAGTTTTGACAACATCCTGTACTGGCTCAGCCATCCCTGTGAAGGATGTTATCTTCCTCTGACAATGTATTCCTACATGCTGGATTATGCTGTCTGGGGTCTGAACGGACTCGGCTATCATCTCCAGAACATATTCTGGCATATCATTGCCGTCCTGGCTGTTTTCAGCATTATGAAATGGTTCAGGATCAGTCTTTGGCTCGCATTCGCACTTTCCCTGGTTTTCTCGATCCATCCCCAGAGAGTTGAATCGGTCGTGTGGATTTCTGAAAGAAAGGATGTCATGTGTGCTGCATTCTACTTCTGGAGTATTTTTTTCTGGCTGACAGAAAAAAATAAAAAGATGACGTTAATGCTTTTTATTGCAGCCATACTCTCTAAGTCTATGGCGATAAGCCTTCCGATAATCTTCCTGATGGGTGAATATTATTCGGAAAACAGAATCAACCTGAAAGCATGGTTCACAAAACTTTGGCCTTTCTTCATAGTTGTTTTGGTCTTTATCCCTGTCACGATAATGTCGCAGGACATCAACAGGGAAGGGATTTCACTGCTCAGACAGTCATATGTCCTGCTGCATAATGTGATCTGGTATGTCCAGATGACATTCTTTTCAGGCGGACTTTCCCCAATTTATCCGCGTGTAATCCTGTCAATACAGGAAATATTCATGATGACAACCTGGTATCTTGTATTTATAATCGCAGCTTTCGCCATTTCCCGCGGCAACAAAACATTTTTCAAAAATGGAATTGTCCCCCTGTTCTGCTGTTTTCTTGTCTCACTTGCGCCCGTGGCGGGATTCCTTCCGCTCGGAGCCATAGATTATGCAGACAGATACAGCTACATCCCTTCGGCATTCCTGTGGATCATGGTCGGAGAACTTATGACAAACAGTTTCAGCAAAGGACCATTATCTGAAAAAAAAGGTCACATGATCAATTTTAAATTGATGACATACATCGGGATACTATACATTCTGCTCCTTGCTTTCATGAATTTTGTTTACTCCAGCATATGGACAGACTATTATTCGGTACTCAAGGCGGCGTGTGTCCATAAGCCGCCAAGCTACATGGCATTGGGGGCACTGGGCGATATCGAGCTTTCAAGGGGGAATTATGAGGAGGCTGCGAAGATCGCAGATAGGATAATTACTAGGCCGAAGGGATTGGAAACACAGAAAGGATATGCTAAAATCATCCTTAAAGCCAAATACACAAAGGCCTTTGCTTCATATAATCTCAAAAATAAAAAAGAAGCCTTGAGGATTTTTGAGGAAATAAGGCAGGATCTGAATGTAGATTCCTTCGGATCGGCTGAAGGTTACAATAATATGGTTAAAATGATGATTGACTGCTGCAATTCTCTGGGGAACAAGGAAAAAGCTGAAAAGCTGAAAAAGGAAATTTATAATAAGTAACGCAGACATTCCTGTCTGCAGTTTTTATTGATTCGCAGGAGTTGCTGTCGAAATTACGCAGGAAAATTTATTTATGCAGATAATTGGTGGAATAGCTTCGGGTATAAATCTTTCCACACCCAGGGGACTTTCAGTAAGACCTACCGTAGGAAGATCCAGGAAATCCCTTTTTGACAGCCTTGGAGATATGTCAGGTTTGTCCGTTGCGGATTTTTTTGCAGGTAGCGGTGCTCTCGGACTTGAAGCCGCCAGCCGTGGAGCGGATAAGGTTTTCTTCCTGGAATCCGACCAGTTGAACTGCAGGATAATTACCGAGAATATTGCGAAAGTCGCAAAAGCCGGCGTGACATCGGAAATGAAGGTGTTATGTACTGACGTCATCCGGGGCTACGGGAAAATACCGTCCGTAGATATTATTTTAGCAGATCCTCCTTATGATGTGACTGTCGAAATGCTTTCAAGTCTGCTGTCGGATGCGAAATTCGCAGAATGGGCAGGGGAAGCCCATTTAATATGGGAACTGCCCGATGACAGAAGAGCTCATGCCGTGAACAACGTCCTTTTTGAGAACAAGATATGGAAAATGTTGAAAAAACGCAGATTTGGCGATGCAGATTTCCTGTTTATGAAGGTATCGTGATATGATTTGACTTTTGATTTCTCCGTCTTTTCAAGACGGATGTTTTGTTGATAATGTGCCTGTGGCTGAAGCCACAGGCTTCCCTCCATCCCTCCGGGATGAAGAATTGGTATTGATACGCCGTGGTGTATGAGCTATAATCTTTGTCATGATCTCTTGGTAAAAATAGCGCTGAAGGCGCATAGTGATATAGCCTATGGCTTCAGCCATAGGTTCAATGTAGAAATAAGATTTCGTCCTGAAGGGACGGAATAGGAAAAGAACATGCGGGAAAAAATATATAAGATTGAATTTTATGTTCCGGAAACGCATCTTGCAAAGGTTAAATCTGCGATTTTCGCAGCCGGTGCAGGGAAGATAGGCAATTATGATTGCTGTTGCTGGGAGACCGAGGGGATAGGACAGTTCCGCCCATGTGACGGCAGTAATCCGTTCATCGGTAAAAAGGATGGTGTGGAGAAAGTCCGGGAATGCAAAGTTGAACTTGTGTGCGATCCGAAACATATTAAGAAAGCCGTAGCCGCATTGAAGAAGGCGCATCCATATGAGACTCCGGCATATCAATATTGGGAAATAAAATCCTGAATG
>JANYBI010000396.1 GCA_025360875.1 Lentisphaerota bacterium | reverse complement strand
CAGGGATGGATTTTCGGCGGTCCACTTCACGGGTTCTGCGACTTTCGCAGAAGACTCGAGGATTTTGGATTCGCTGGCCTTGATATCGAAACCCGATGAAACTGTTTTTTTCAGAACTTTTGCGCCAGCAGGATCCAGAAGGACTATTTCGAGTGAAGCATTTTTGATATCTCCGCCGCTGTTCTTCACTGTGGCATTGAAGTTCAGGACAGCATCGCAGTATTTGTCGTCAAGCTTCGTGATGGCGCAGAAGTCATAGACATGGGCTTTCGGACGTGCGAGGATATAGACAGCACGGAATATTCCGCTCATCCACCACATGTCCTGATCTTCCATGTATGTGCCGTCAGACCATTTGTAGACTTTTACAGCAATGACATTCTTTCCGGGACGGATGATCTTAGTGATATCGAATTCGGCGGGAAGGCGGCTGCCCTTGCTGAAACCGGCTTCCTTGCCGTTAACCCATAAGTGAAACGCGGAATCCACGCCTTCGAAACGCAGGAATATCTCCTTGTCCTTCATGGCATCTTCAATTACGAACTCGCGGCGGTAGCAGCCCGTCGGATTTTCTGTGGGAATGCGCGGCGGATCCACTGGGAAAGGATAGTTTACATTAGTGTAATGCGGATGGCCGTATCCGAGCATCTGCCAGCATGACGGTACGGGAATCTTGTCCCAGGCGGATGAATCGAATTTTTCCGCATGGAAATTGTCAGGCGCTTCAACAGGTGTCGGCGCGCAATGGAAATCCCATTGTCCGTTTAGGGAGATGAATCCGTCTCCGATATCAGGTTTCCCAATAAGCGCATTATCAGCACTCTGGTATGGGAAATAATACGACCTGGGGGCAAGCCTGTTCCTGTTGGTGAGAATGTGGTTTTCCCAGTCGTTCCGGACAATATCTTTGCTCATGTTTATGTCTCCGAGTTTGGATTTGAGTATGAATTTATTTTCTCACAAAGCCACGGAGACACAAAGATTTTCTGACTTGGTGGCAAGGCGCCTTTGTGCGAAAAGTCTTTTCAGGACGGCGCATAATATATATGGGATGTTTCGGCAAGCAAGAAACTGCATGCGGATTGTTGTTTGCGATATTCGCAGGATTCCCGATCTGCTTTTCCTTGATATTGAGCCATTTTTGGGTTATAATCAGAGTATGGAAATCAAGATTACAATCAGCAGGCTCATGAAGTCGATCGAGAGTTGCGCAACTGTTTTCCTGATGATAGCGGCATTCATATTTGCGTTTCCAGGAGTTTCCCAGTCTCTTGTCCCCGTGGGTGATCCTGTCATTTCCGGCGGACTCATACAGTCTCCAGGGGCTGGAAAAATCTACCATGGCGTCTATCCGGGCGGCATAACCGGCGAGGAAGACGACATAACTCTTGCGGATGTGCAGAGCTACGAGGCCGTCTCAGGCCTCCATGCCGCATGGGTTTATTTTTCGAACAACTGGTATCGAAGCCGTCTGTTTCCCGCTGCTACAGCGCAATGGATTGCCGACCATGGTTCAGTCCCATATGTGAGGATGATGCTCCGTTCCTCTCCTAACCCGGCTAACAGCACTCGTGAAAAACTATTTACGCTGCAGGCTATCATCAACGGGGACTTTGATGCGGATCTGAACGCCTGGGGTACTGCGGCCAAGGCGTTTGGCGGACCTCTGATAGTCGAATATGGGACCGAATGCAATGGCAATTGGTTTTGCTGGAACGGAATGTGGAACGGTGCTGACCGCAAGACCCTCTTTGGAGATATCGCCAAGGCCGATGGTCCGGAACGGTTCGTCGCCGCATATCGCCATATTGTGGATACAATCCGCAACCAGGGGGCAAATAACATAACCTGGGTCTTCCACGTAAACTACGACGCTTATCCGGTGAAGGCCTGGAACGATTTTGAAAATTACTATCCCGGCGATGCTTATGTCGACTGGGTCGCAGTCAGCGATTATGGCCCGCAGACGCCTAAGGCGCGAGATACTGCAAGTTTCCGTGAGAATCTTGACGGTGTTTACAGCCGTCTTACCGCTATGGCGCCCGGAAAGCCGATCATAGTCGCCGAGTTCGGCTGTACCGCGACGAGCAAAGGTTCAAAAGGTGCTCCATGGGGTGCATACGCTTTGAACGATCTCATTGCTGGCCAGCGATGGCCGGCAATAATCGGTTTCTCGTGGTGGAACGAGCATTGGGAAAATGACAACAAGCCTATAAATGATACGACGATGAGACTTCAGGACAATCCGAAACTCGCTTTTGCATTTAAGAGCAAGCTTGTCGCCGGACCGGATCTGCTAGCGCTGAATAAGATTACAACTTTCGCCTATCAGCTGCAGAACATCGAAAACAGTGTTGAAACTGACGCACTCGCCCTTTCGGATTACGATATGCTTGTCATTGAGCCCACCTCGACGGTGAGCGGCATGGAAGACTATGATATTGCCGGTACGGTTGCGATGCTGAAGGCTATGCCGGCCGGAGACATGACGCATCGCAAAATGGTCATTGCATATGTCGATCTGGGACAGGCGGAGACGTGGCGTTATTACTGGACATGGTCGACGAAGTGGAATAAAGGACAGCCGAAACCTGCGGATTGGCCGGGATATATACTGACGCCGGATCCCGACGGCTGGTCAGGTGATTATAATGTCGCCTATTGGGATGTTGCCTGGAAGGATATCCTGATAAACGGACTGATAGACGAGGCCGTTGTTGACGGGTTCGACGGGGTATATCTTGATTGGATTGAGGCATATGATGATCCTGCTGTCATGCAGGCCGCCAATGCCGCAGGGGTTGACCCGAAGACGGAGATGATCAAATTAATTGGCGAACTGCGGGACTATGCCCGCACGAAGAATCCCAAGTTCATTGTCATACAGCAGAATGGCACGACTCTCCTTAATGGTCATGCGGAACTTCTGAATGTGATTGACGGAATAGGGCAGGAGGATGTCTGGTACATGGGCCGTCCAGGTGCGCCGTGGAGCAGATCTAAAGGTTATGATATTGCACAGGATCCCGACTTTTCAGCAGAACTGATTACATGGCTGGACCAGTTCCTCGCCGCAGGGAAAACCGTCCTTACAATCGATTATACGGTGAAACATGCCGCTTCCACGTATTTGCTTTCACGCGGGAAAGGATACGTTCCTTATTGCACCAGGATCGACCTTTCGCATTTGTCAACCACGCCACCTCCAGCCAAATAGCAGCACAGTTATTCCGTGTCATTGAATAATAATTGCTTTTGCGAAATTCGCGGAATACCTTATCAAATCACAATCAAACAATTATCCTTGGAGGAACGCATGGAAGGGTATGCTGATTTTTTCAAGAGCGAGACGGCGAACAGGCTGATGGCTGAGAAGCTTGGCGGACTCAATATCGAGAAGGCCGTCGAAGGGGTCACTTCGATGCTCGAGAAGATGGGTGATGTGATTGTCCAGGTCGCATCGAAATGCGGTATTCTTCCGAAGGAGAAGTTCGTGAAGGATTTTTTCCTGAAGCAGGTCGACAACGCCGATCTCAGGAAGGAGTTCATAGAGCTTTCAAAGGATACGGACCTTTTTGCGGCGGTCTGGAAGGAGATAAACAGAAGGGAATGGGAGAAGTTCGCAGTGCCTTCCAGCAAACAAGATGTTTCGAATTACCGTCCACTGATCGAAAAGGTGAAAAAGGACGACAGGCTCTACCGTGCGGTGCAGGGTGTTGCAGAATACTGTTTCCCCAGGCTTTATCTTCTACGTGCCATAGCTCTTGGAATTACCGCGTCGAACGAAGACTGGCTCACCAGGGCGAAGATCAATACGTTCAGGACGTTCTTCCTGAGGCTGGCGCTGCCCGGTCAGAAGTATGACAAGTTCATCAACTACTATGTGATCCTCACGGGCGAGAAGGATATATGGGACGAGTTGCAGAGCGGAGAGGACAGCAAACTGGACTTCCTGATAGAATCCGTCGTGAACATCGCAAGCAC
>JANYBI010000367.1 GCA_025360875.1 Lentisphaerota bacterium | reverse complement strand
AGCACATCGGCTGCAGACGTACCGCCTGGAACGTGCGACCGGAAAACTGACTCTGACGGATCTCCTCGAACGGCCAGATGCCGATGGAAGGTAATCGGTAAGGAGGGGATCGAAATTTCGTTGGAGTTCAAACTTTAGTTTGCGTTTTCATCGCTGGCAGGTAATGCATGGAAATAACATTCGATCCCGATACCGACCCCGGAATCGATAAATCGCAACAACGGCAATTTCCACGGATCAGGGAATCTGAACTTAGAGTGATCCGGGTCTGACTTCATAATATCTGGAGTCAACTCAGAGGTCGTCGAAGAAGAAGTTGGAGCTGTGGGCCAGTTCATAGGATACGGGCTGCACGTGTCCGTCGGCGAACGACATGTTTGCATTCCTTGAATGGCGGAACTTGGGGTATGTCTGGTCGGTGTGCAGATAGCTGTCAGGCCAGTTGCCCCCTCCGGGTCCGGTCCAGGTAAACCAGTCGGTGTCGCCATACCATGGGAAATCAGACGGGTGCCGCAGGCTGATCCAGTTTTTGTAGTAGGCCTGGATTGGGACGGAGTCCAACTGCCAGAATGGATTGGCGCCATAGGTGTTTGAACTCAGAATACCGCCGTGCGAGCGCTTGTTGGGGATCGTTGACATGGTGGTGTTGCAGGTCAGGAATGTTTCCTGGGCTGGAAACGGATCTCCCCATGTAACCACCGGGAGCGTGGGAAAATAAGCCGCCAGCGCCTCCAGAGGATTGGGTGTACCTCCTCCGACATGCGCCGGAGTATAGCCGTTGTAGTCGTCCACATATATGAGAAACGTCAGCTGCATCTGTTTCAGGTTGGAGGCACAGGTGATGGCGTTCGCCTTCTCCCGGGCCGCCTTCAGAGCAGGCAGCAGCAGGGCCGCAAGGATGGAAATAATTGCGATGACTACAAGCAATTCGATCAAAGTAAAGAGCTTTGCTCGAATTGGCCTACGTCCCCTAACGGGTAACTTCGGCTGGCACGCCACCAACAGCTCGATCAAAGTGAAAAATCTTCTTTTTATTCCAATCATTGCAGACCGCCTATTTTCCATCGGATTTAGCATAAGGGAACCCTTCAAATTTACAGGGGCAATATAGCGGAACAAAAGACAATAATCCAGTTTGAACTGGCATGGGAACTCCTAATTCCCGAACCCGCATGATATAAAGAGGTGATCAGCCTTTGCTACGCCCCGTATCCAATTTGGGATTCGAATTAAAATACCAGCGTCTTCCACTCTTTGCCGGCTGGATCGAGCCACCATACTCCCACCGACTGAGGGGGCAGTTCAGCGGAGAGATTAATGCCGGACAGATGGAATGAGACCCGCTGTGCAGACTCGCTCTCGTTCATAAGTCCGACATACCATCCGCCAGAATCCCCGCGGCGCGCGAGAAAACTATGTTTGAATTTGAAAGGGCCTTCGTCTGGTGCCGGGAAAACATTTGCCACAGGCACGGTCAGACGCTGAGCCGCTTCGATGGCGGGAGCGATCGTGTCACAATATCCGCGCCATTCCGCACCACCATAATATGGAATGGAAGCCAGAAGCGCCGTCTTGACCTCGTCCGGCTGATTCTTGTCACGACCATCCTGGTAGAATATGCTTTTGCGGTCAACGAAGATTTCGTCTCCATATGGTTGAGCAACAACTCCGCTTACCAGCGACCGTCGGATGAAGTGGCGCATCGTCGCCAGAAATCCCTTCGATGTGTCGGTATTTCCGATGACCTGGAAAAGATTTCCTCCGGCGAAGTCGGCAAACAGGATTGGGAAATGGCGTTTGTTGACGATGCCGTGCGGCTGCAGCAGACAGGGCAGTCCCGGATCTCGCAGATCGTCCCCACCTTCGAGCAGGTTGAAGTCGCTGTAGCGGACTCCCGCCCACTGCGTGGTGTTGTTCAGTCCGACAGCGAGATCGGGGTTCAGGCGGCGCTGCCAGATCATGCGCTGCCGGTTGAGTTCGATAAGTCCCATCCTCAATGAAGGCACCAGCGCAAGCCGTTCGCCACGGCCGGCACGGGCAGGATTGTGGTTGACGCCCATGAAATCAAGACGGTCGATGAAGACGGCGTCCAATCCGTAATGGTGTGCGAACACCGCTTCTGCGCGGGCATATCGTTCGGCGGCATCGGTATGGCCCGGATCCGTAACCCAGTTGCCAGGCTCCCAGTCGTTGATGCGGCGTCCCCAGGCATCGAGGAAGTAATCATCAGTCTGCACAACCCGGTGCGATTCCGGCTGAGTGGCATGTGTGCCATAGTAACCGACCTGGCACCCCATGGCTTTCAGCTGAGCTATCAGTTTTTTAAGTTTCTCCTCGGAATATTGGAAACCCTCGTAGGTCCGCCATTCGCCGTACAGGTTCGCCATTGAAGAGATGTGATCATACTGGTAGTTGAGCAGAACAAGTCCGGGATGGAGCTTGCGTATTTCCTCCAGCTGGTACGGCAATCTGGAGACATTCCCGAACAGGATAGGTCCGGCAGGAGCTCCTTTCGGAGTAAAGCCGAGGGGGTTCAGCTGGTTGAAGAATCCGTCTGCGCGCGTGGATGCCAATAGGAGCTGCTGGGGAGATGCGGTCTCCTGGCGCCAAATCACGAACGACCATTCCGCGACACCTCCCGGACGCAGGTATAGGGTGGTGAAATGGCGAAGGCGGTCTGATCCGATCAGCGTTGCCGCGCCATAATCCGCTTCGCTGGCGATGCCCCACCAGGAATGTCCGTCATCGCTGGCGGCCACGAAAGGTGCGCCTGCATGGATCGGATCCGCAGGACGTCCGGGATCGGCGTTTTCCGTGACGCCCGGACGAGTCGTATAACCGCCGAACAGTTCCGACTCCAGATAATACCAGGCACGTGGCAGAGCGGGATCGCGCAGGTCATATGCGAGCTGGCGGCAGTCGTTGAACATTTCCGCCGTCCCATAGATCCGGGCCTGCGGTTGGAGAGGAAGTTCGATGCCGACCGGCATGCGGATGATGTTCTGCGGATATGCTTTTCCGGGATCGCGCAGATCGGTAATGCTGATGGTGACGAGAAGACCCTCGCCAAATGATGATGATACCGGACGGGTGATCACATTGCCCGAGAAGTTCATTGGGGTTACCGGGAGCATATCGCCGGCATAGGGCCAGAGATCGAAAGTTGCCGGCCAGTAATGAGGAAAGGTAACGTTGGGCGGACGTCCGAATGGGCTTGTTCCGCCATATGTATCGCGCCATGCGGCCTGGATGGCGGCAGTGCCGTTCCCTTGTGGCGATTGCACAGACTCCGCCAGCAGGCGCCATGCATCGTCATATCTGATAAGCCTCAGGGAAGGGGTGAACAGCGATGCATGCTCAGTTTTGGCGGAATATGTCCCGAGCATATCTTTCCATTGTGTGATGGCGAGTTCATCATTTATTGTCATGGCAATTGGCATCGGCGGGTGATCCTTTCCATAATATTTTTACCAGGTTCAGCCACCGATCACATATGTATGGAAAGGTTCTGCGGGCAGACCGCGCGTCCCGGTCACGCCTGCAATTCCGGTCGTCTGGTCGCGATAGGCGATGCCAGCCGCGACAGGGAACTCCTGCTTGCGGTAGCTGAAGAGCACCTGTTCCTTGCCGGTGGCTGGTTTCCATATGACGCCTGCGTCTTCCTGCAGGAGGGTGCGGGTATGCATCTGCGGCAGTACGGCACGGTAATCAAGGTTTGCCTGGCGCACAAGAGGATCTGCAACGCGGTCGATCCTTTCCTGTTCGCCTTTCGCATTCTTCACCCATACGCTGAGGGTGTTGGGCGCCTTGTTCGCCAGCAGGCGGTAGTAGAATTCCGGCCCGTGAGCCCGCGGTGGAGCTCCGGCGGTCGAGGGGACAGGGATGACGGAATAGCCGATGCTGACGGCGCATTGATAGGCAAGCGCTTCACAGCCGGGCGCATCATAGGCACCTCCCACGCCGTGCTGCGGCTGTCCCCAGGGACCGAGCGATTCGATGAGCATGTGCATTCCGGCGCGCTGCCAGGCGGCCATTATCTCGACCAGCTGCCTCCACTGGGTGTGCACCTTCAATGTCCCTGCATGGATGTTGCCGGGATCCTTGGAATCAGGAGTATGGAAGTTGATCGGCATAAAGCCGAAATTGTAGAAGGAGTCGTACAGGAATCCGGACACGCCGGTGGCGGCAGTGGCGCGGAGCGCCGAGGCGCGGAACATCGTTCCGAAGGGAGATGCGATGTCCATGCCGTAGATACAGTCATATCCTGATCCGTACCAGTGGCGTCCGTCCGCCTGCTTGATGATCTCCACATTGTGGTCGGTCAGATATGGCGACAATACGCTCTGGTGCGAACCGATCCAGCTGATAAGTTCTATTCCGTCCTTGCGCGCATCGGCGGCCAGCTGCTTGTACGCGGGGATACCGCCGAGGACCGCCGCCACTTCGTATTCGTGCGGACAGCACATGTTGCCGCTGGTCCATTCCGGCAGCTTTCCTTCCCTCTTGCGGGTCATATCATTCTCCCAGAATGGATCGATGAAAAGCTGCTGGAATCCGAGGGCGGCTGCCGCAGGCATCAGGTCGGTACGGTAGCTTTCGGCGGTGAAACCGTTCCAGAAGTTATGGCACAGCGTCGTGCGGGGATAAGTCCTCCTCATGCCGAACTCGCCGAGTATGTTGTCCTGGTCGGCGTCGAACACGCGGGTCCAGGCGTTGAGATGTGAAATGTCGCCGCTGATACCGTTTGTCACGCCGATGAACTTTGTCACAGTGCGTGCGTCGGCAGTCTGATCAAAGATGTGCTTGTCGAAATGGCGGATGCCGGGATCTCCCGCATCGCGTTCGACAATAGTACGGATAAGTCCGCATTTTGCAAAGAGTCCGATAAGCGCCGTGCCGTTGCGGTACTGGTAGTCGAAGCCCTGTTCGGAAGCCCAGCGCGGAATATCATGAGTCATGATCGGATTTATCGGGTAGCCAATTTTCGAGGAGGTGGAATAGGAAGTCTTGTCCTGCAAAGTCACGCGCGGATCCGTGCCCATCTGCTGGCGCAGCAGCGTGATGCCGACCGCATCGCCGCCTATTTCCCAGGTGGCGCGGTCAAGCAGATAATATATTTCGTGCGGTGCGGTCTCCGCATGGAACGCATAGGTGAAACCTTCATATGATTGCTCGCCGATTGTCCGGGCCGCAGGGGCGAATTCCCAGTCAACTTTTATCTCGGCAATTTTTCGTCCGTCCCACGGCTTGGTGTTCCACACGGGATCGAGGGAATGATCGAGCAATGCAGCGACCGAAGCCTGGACACCGAGCGCACGGGTACGCAGCAGGACGCCGCCATCCCTTTCCTGGATATCGTCCAGGACGAAGTGGTCGAATTCAATGCCATCGTGCGTGGCGGTGTA
>JANYBI010000277.1 GCA_025360875.1 Lentisphaerota bacterium | reverse complement strand
TAACGCTAAATAAAAGGATCTATAAATATTTTATCATAGATAAAATCAATGCGTAAGTTGGCATTTAGGGTCTGATTTTTCCTAGGAACTTCGGTTTAAGCGCATCAGCATTTCGTAAATATCCAGATTGATCCGCAATTTTGCCTTGTGCCCATCGCCCGAGTCATAAGAGAGAATAAGTGCCTGCGACAGGCATTCAAGAAAAGGATTGGAATCGGCGTCCTGCTCGGTACGGAGCGTAAATTTCTTTCCTTCGAATAGGCGATAGCTGCGGATAGTGCCTTTATCCACTTGACGAACACGCAGAGCCAGCAGTTCGCCAAGCCGACCAGGATTGCTGAGTCCTTCTCCGTGGTTAATAGCCCGCAGTATCAACGCAATATCTTCGGCACTTTTCACCCCTGGAGTCCTAATAGAGCTGAGGAAATGTTCTGCGCTCCCATATGGCAGCATCTCTTGCCAATCACCGTCGCGTCTCTCAAAAAAATAACGGCGGCGCATATGGGAAAGGTATCTGCGATGTTTTGCAATCAACCTGGAACGGTTCTTGGACGAGTAATCACGTGGCAGCTGGTGGAAAAGCACCTCTACCAACTCGTCGTCATAGCGGCTTCGCCCGGCGAATGAGAAACGGCTCATAGCCTTAATGCCGGGGCTCAAGAATCCAAGTTCCAAATCAAGGCGAGGATTGCTAACCTTGGCCATGTCTATTTCGCTCAAAAGTGATATAATCCTGTCGTTTGAACTCTCCCCTCCACCAAGCCATGAATTGAAATAGAAACTGTCTAGAATCCTGTTCTGGCTTTCCTCCCCGCCATTTTGATAAAGGTTGTGAATTTCATCGCAATCACGGGTTCCTGCTAGCATAAAGGCTAGTCCGGAGCGCAAGTCGCGCATTGTTATGTGCAAACGTCCACGAAGATGGGTTATTGTGTAGATCATTTTCAACCGCTCGATCACTTTCGGTCCGGCAACCGGGTCCTGAAAAGTCATTGCATTGTGATAGGCATAGCATTTAACCTTCAGGTCGCATTTTTCACAAGCCTGCCAGTATTCACGCTTTGTCATAGTTGAAATCAATCTCTCCAGGATCGAGGATTTGGATTCCCCAGATTCGGCAACAACTGAGCGCAGATTAAGGTTAAGCACTGCTATGCCAATTTCTGGAGCTGCACCCGCCAGTCCTTGCTGAATCTGATTGGTAAGAAGTGGAAACTTGTCCTCATTCTCCAAGAAGAAATCGACCAGACGACCTTCGTTGATCGCGATTAGTCGGGTCTGATTTTCCGGCCAGGTTGATTTGTCCTTGCCTGCAAATGGACCAAAAAACTTCTGCAGTACGGCATCATTTCGATCATCCCCTTCATCCTGGCTGCCGTCGTAGTTGCTCTGATATGTGTGTCCTTTGAGATTGAAGACAGCGCCGTTCACGCCTCGTTGCATCTGTGCGCCCTTGCTTTCTGCAAAAACTTCAAATTGCTGTATGAAAGCCGTCTTTCCGTCACCGGCGTTTCCACTGATGACTACTAGGCTGAATTCACCCTTGAGCAAAGCTGGTTTCAGCTTTTCATCGAGATAAGTCTGCACGTATGTAGCCTTGCCAATCTCGTCCAATCCCCTGGTACCGGCATTGGAGACCTGGCTCTGGCTGTAGAGCGTAAGCAGATGCTTTACAAATGGATTTGTATTTGGTTTGGACGGCTCAAACCCCAACTTGGCAATTACTTTTGTTCCGGCACCAATCTCTCCGGTGGTCAGAACAGATCGGAAATGCTTGACATCGACCAGTGCTTTTAGGAATTCTTCTGCCGAGGTAAAACGATCCTTTCGTTGAGGAGATATCATTCTTATTAAAACATTGACCAGCGCGTTGCTCAAATCGACACAGCCAGTGAACTGCCTGGGATTTTTTGGTTGGGTGTTTATAGGAGGTGTTGGTTCGTCAAACGGGTATTTACCTGTCAGCGATTCGTAAAAAGTTATGCCTAATCCATAGAGGTCACGGTCAATACGATCCGGAGCATCGGGCTCGGAAGAGTAATCATAGTCAGGGGGCATATAACGACGTGTGCCACCTCCGCCTGGATCATCATCGCTATGTACAACTGCGACATTGAAATCAATGATGCGAACACCTTTATCGGTCCAGAGCAGGTTAGAAGGCTTTACATCCTGATGGTAGACCCCATTTTTATGCAGATGTCTTAGCCCTTCTGCGGTTTCGCGCACTATGCGGATGGAATCCTCCAGAGAAAGCGCTCCGGTATCGATTAGATCCGAGACATCAAGCCCTTCAACATATTCAAATACGATGTATGGCGTTTGATTGGCATCAGTCATGCGATCAGCCCAGATTACTTTAACCACATGAGGATGCTCTGGTAGATTTGTCAGAGTCTTATACTCGCGCCGCAGACGTTCATAGACGCTTCGGCGATCCTTGGTCACCAGTTTGATGACCCTCACCACATCACCGAGTGAATCAAACACCTTGTAGGCGACGCCAAATCCGCCACTGCCCAGTTTCTTCTGGATACGGAAGCGATCCGCAAGGATGAAATCTTGCGGGAGCTTGGTCATGTCTTCGGGAACTTGCGGTACATTCTCTCCTGCTATGGAACCTACCAAGGCTGGGACAGGATCATTTTTACCCTCCGGCAGAATGAGATCATCCAGCGCCTTGTGTGCTACTGCTGCGCTGATGTGGCGATCCTCGGGATCAAACTCGCAGAACTTCTGTAGCCATTCGTCTATTCCTTGGGGAAGATCTGGTTTGTGTTCCGAAGGCTTGATCGGAAACTTGCCGTCGGCTTCCATCATCTGATCTATGTTTTCAAAAGGGAGCTCTCCAGTCAAGAGTTCATAAAAAACAAGTCCGGCGGAATAAAGGTCTGAGGCAATACTAGCCTTTGTAGGATCCTTGAAACATTCGGGAGCCTGATAAGCTGCCTCCAGATCATCCACAATCTGATCTGCAATGGTAGAACTTCGATTTTTACCCACCCTAGCAAAATCGAACCCGGTAATGCGGGCATGTCCTCCTACGACAACAAGAACGACATCAGGGGTAAGGTTCCGGTGTATTACCTCGTGTCGATGAGCATGGTCCAGTGCAGAAAGCACATCCCGCATGACCAGGAGCTTTTGGTCAAAAGTAAGAGCCATAGAACTTTTCTTCAGATGCAGGCGCAAGGGCTGGCCGGCAATATCATCGGTGACTAATACAAATTGGTCCTGTTCCTCGTTCTCTATGAATTCTCTGGCCTTGAGTATGGTTTCATGACTCGGAAGATTTGTCACAGCCCGAAAAGCGTTGCTTATCCGCAGATACTCTTTTTTTCTGTCTTCCGGACTGAGATACGGATCTGCATTGTAGACTCTTAGACGCACAATTCCGCCACTCTTACCCATTCTGCTATGCTTGGCCCGGTATTCGCTATAGTGATCTGTTCCGCCCAGTCTTTCCTCCACCTGCCAATCACGGAACACCAAGGCAGCGCTTCTAGGTTTTGCCTTTCCCTGTATTACCTTGCAAATGCTGGAGTGGAAGCGGGAAATATTATCCAAACGATTTTCGGGAATTCGGCTTTTATCACAGAAATATTTCAGGCAATGTTTTAAATCTGTAACATCAGGGCTGTCAATGCCTATTGTGCTCGGCATCCGGATGGAAAATCGCAATGTCAATACGTTTACGTCCTTGGCCAGCAAGCCTTGGGTTATAATTCATTTCTAGATCATTTCTGTCAAAACCATAGCTTTCGATAAGCTGGCGGAGAACCTTTTGCACCAAGAGCTTCTTAGCAGATGAGCTTTCCTTGTTGCCGGTCAGGATGTCAATAAAGAAATTGTCAGGCTCGTTCTCCTCAATGGCGTCCTGAACGTCTTCAATATTATTGTCTTCCTGTTCGTTCATCCGCAGTGCTCCTTAGAATTGTGTCTCATAAAATAATAACAAATAAATTTGCGTCTCATATTGTTAAACTTATAAGTCACAAATATATTTGTGAATAATATATGAATTTCAAAAGGCCTTACGTCCCTCGGCAATATTCAATAACTCTGGATACACCAATACTGCAGCTCTACTCCCGGCACTTTCTGCTAGAACCTTTAGAATATTTTGTGCTTTTAATACATTTAATATTCGCTGAGCAGTTGGTTTAGGAATTTGGGGGGTACTAACAAAATCGGAACTCTTAAAAATTGGTCTCTGAAAGATCCAATCTAGTGCATGAATGGCATATAGAGAATGTGTCAAGTCTATAAAATTTTTCTTTTCTCTATTATAAAGTTCGAGCATAGAGGACGCCTTATTAAGGTTTAGCTCAGCTTGTTTCTGCACTGCCGTCAAGAAGAACACACACCATCCAGTCCAATCATCATCGCGAGATACTGCCAGCAACTTATCATAATAATCGTCACGATTTGCCTCTAAAAAAGCACTGATATAAAACATCGGACGATGAATCAGCTTGGTTTGATTCATAAAGAGAGGAATTAACATACGTCCAAGACGACCGTTTCCGTCAAGAAATGGATGAAGTGCTTCGAATTCAGCATGGAGTATAGCCAGCTGGATCAAGCGATCAGGAGATTCTTTATGAATATAGGTTTCCCAGGATGACATAGCGTTAGGCAAATTACCAGCCGAAACAGGAATAAAACGTGCCTCATCGATGGTACAACCCTTTGGACCAATCCAATTTGGTACTCGTCTGTATTCTCCCGGGGCTTTGTTATGTCCACGGACACCGGAAAGCAGGATTTTGTGTGCTTCACGAATAACTCGTTGCGAAAGAGGAATATCTTTGAGCATTGACTCAGCGGCAAACATCGCTTTGCGATAGTTAAGTACTTCCCAAATATCAGCCTCTTTGGAGGAAATCGGAGAATCGGTATCGCCCTTCGCCTCATATTCAAGAACCTCCCCCATAGTCGCCTGAGTCCCTTCGATTCGAGAGGAAAGAACAGCTTCTTGCGTAGTTAGGGGGCTTAGTAGAACAGATGCATTCGGGATAGCCGAAAGTAGTCCGTCATATCTTGCGACTGCAGCATTAGCTAGACCAATCAATGTTACAAGTCTTGACCAGTCCAAGTCTGACGGTGGAAATTTTCCATCATGATATTTAACGGGACTGTGCATTATCCGTTCTCCTTTATAAATTCACGGTATTTTTCAGCAATGACTGGCAAGTCGTTGTCCTCGATCTTTTCACTGCGGGTCAAGATCCTTTCAACAAAACGTCCGCCAATGCGTATCCTCTCGGTGTATCGGCGTGGTTCAATGATTTCTTCACCATCTGACGTGCGTTTAAAAAGCTTATTTCCGCGACGATCAAAACCAACCTTATCGGCAACTGCCATAAAAATCGGATATTCCTCAGCCTTACCCAAAGCCTCAGCGCGTTTTTCTTTTTCGCTTTTACGGCGAAGAAAGAGCAGGCTGGTAAGTATGTTTACGTTGGCTTCGGCAATAAATGCCTCAACCGGTAGATCTATGGAAGCAAGCACTTGGGTTTCACGCATGAGCCACCAGCGTATGTATTCAGCCGCAGGGTTACCTAGAATGCCATCAGGCAAAACAATCCCCATTCGGCCAGTGCCAGGCTTAATCCACTTAACACAGCGTTCAGTAAAGAGGATTTCCGGGGAGACACTTCCTTGCAGGCGTCCTGTATTACGGAATCCTCCTTCTCCATCGGATTCCCAGCTATGGGCCAGTTCATATTGTTGCAAAATATTTTTGTCCGTTATAGGGATATCCGAGCCAAACGGAGGATTCGTTGCTATGATATCGACCGATCCCAAGGGAATATCCTTTTTTGCGCTAACAAGGTCGGCCAAATGTCCAAGAGGAAATTCCAGCGAATTGATATTGTAAATATGTCCTCGACCATCTCCAGCCAGCACCATGTTCATCTGGGCGGCACGGATAAGGAATGGGTCAAAATCAGCACCGAAAACGTTAGATGCTGCGTATTCCTTCAACTGTTCATGGACATTCAGAAATTCGGCGGTGTTCTCGTTTCCTGGATGAGTGTTTTGCTGGTTGCGGAACTTCTTGAGCATGTGGCCAAGCGAGGCAACCAAGAAGCCTCCAGTTCCACATGCTGGATCCAGGAGGGTTTCATTTTCCTTGGGATTGAGAATTTCAATGACCAGCTTCACTACGCCTCGCGGGGTAAAATACTGACCTCGGTCGCCACGCAGGTTGA
>JANYBI010000405.1 GCA_025360875.1 Lentisphaerota bacterium | reverse complement strand
CGAGACCGGCGATGTGAAGTGCGAGATCAAGGTCAAGGGGTCTGAAGCTGTGACGGCCTTCAATGACGGATGGATAGTCCTGTCGGAAGGCAAGCTTGTGAAAGTCGGCGCCGACGGCAAGGTTGCGAACTTCGCAGACGGGGCGTTTGCGGACGGTTATGGGCTGGCGACAGATTCCAATGGGAATGTTTATCTTTCAGTCCGCGGGAAAGAGCAGAATGTGAAAGTGTTCTCGCCTGAAGGAAAGCTTGTCAGGGAAATCGGAAAGAAGGGCGGACGTCCATTGAGCGGTGCGTTCATCGCAGATGCGATGCGCAAGCCCGGACAGATCGCGATTGACAGCAAGAACCGCCTCTGGGTGACAGAGGAGACGAACAATCCCAAGCGTACAAGTGTATGGGATGCTGACAGCGGAAAGCTGGTCAAGGATCTTGTCGGCACTGCGACTTATTCGGGAACAGGTGCGATCAGTCCGTTTGACTCCACGATGGCCTTTTCGAATGACACCGTATACCGCATCGATTTGGGCAAAGGGACTTATGAACCTGTCTATTCCCTGGCGGCAAGCGATGATCCGGCTGAGATCTTCCCTCTGCGTATCCATGATTATGTGACAAGCAAGATGGTCATGCGCGACGGGAAACTTTACGGATTTACAGGTGGTTCGGCACGCGGCGCGACGGAAGTCCAGTGCGTCCTCTGGGATGGCAAGACCTGGAAGTCGGTGGCGAATGTGGGCGTTGTTCCGAAAGTGAACAGGCCGGAAGACCTTGTCGGGGAATGGACGAAATTTCAGAACGAGCTCTTTGCCGGCAAGGCCGGACAGATCTACGCCTGGGTTGATAAGAATGGCGATGGACTTGTGCAGAAGGACGAGTTGAGTTTCGCAGCGCCGGAGATTTACGGCAAGCCCGTCGAGGTTTCCAGTTTCTACTGGGGACAGCTCCCGGACAACGAGGGTACGCTTACATATCTCGTCAGAGGTTCAAACGCACTGGTCCGGGTTCCTATAACTGGAATCAACGGCGTTGGAGCTCCGGTATATGATGTAGGCAAGCTCCAGGTCGTCAAGGCTGACCAGCCGGTGATCGGCAAGGGCAATGGCGAAGGAATGATCATAGGCGGTGAGAATGGCCGCATGTACCTGAACCAGGATCCTCTCATAGCTGTCGAAAAGGATGGGCATGTCCTGGGCGGATATCCGAACAGGCACACTTCCGTGCACGGTTCGCATTCCGCGAAGGCGTCGAAACAGGGATATCTGATCGGGCCGTCATCCTATCTTGGCGTTGTGAATATCGGCGGAGACATCGGAGAGGTTTTTGATCTCAATGGAAATCTCGGTGAGAATTATCTTTTCACCAATGACGGACTGTGGATACAGTCGCTGTTCAAGGACTGCCGCGGCGGATTTGAAATTCCGGGCCAGGCTGTCAAAGGCATGTCGATGGATGCGATAACCGCAGGTGGCGAAAGCTTCGGCGGAAATTTCATCAAGGGCACTGACGGCAAGATATATCTCACGATCGGCGGAACCGATGCGCGTGTCCTGGAAGTGAAAGGGCTTGACACGATAAAGAGATTCGCTGGAAACTTTGCATATTCACAGGCGCAGTTTGACGAGGCGCAGAAGATGCTCAAGGAGAAGGCCGCACAATCTGCCGAGGCGAAAACATACAAGGTCGCCAAGGCGAAATCTCCCGTTGCAATTGACGGCAAGGCCGACAAATGGCCCGAGCTCATGGACGACAGCAAGTCGCTGGTCGAGATCCAGGAGAGCAAGCAGAAACGTTATGGCAGAGTGCAGGCTTCATATGACGCCGACAATCTCTATCTCGCATACCGTGTCTTCGCGCCGCGTTCGCAGATGAAGAATGTAGGACAGGACTATCGGCTGCTGTTCAAGAGCGGTGATGTCGTCGATCTCATGATCGGGCCTGAACCGCAGAAGGCAAAAGGTGAAGGGAATGCCAGAGTTGTCATGACATTCAAGGATGGCAAACCGATCGCGGTACTCAACCAGAAGTTCGCACCTGGCGCAGCAAAGGGCGAAGGTTTCGGATTCGCATCTCCGGCACGCACGATCGCTTTCGACCGCGTGGTGCAGTCCCCTGATGTGAAGATCGCAAGTTCCGGAATTAACGGAGGTTACTTCGTAGAAGCTTCGATTCCGTGGAAACTCCTTGGGATCGAGCCGAAGCCTGGACTCAAGCTCAAGATGGATTTCGGAATCCTTTTCGCGGACGACGGCGGTACGATGACCGTCTCGCGCCAGTACTGGAGCAACAAGGAGACCAATCTTGTCAACGACATTCCCGGCGAAGGCGATCTCGCCCCTGAGCGCTGGGGAATGAGCACATTGGAATAAAGGGAAGATGGAATATTCAGGAAATACATAAGATTGAAACATGTAACAAGAACGTGATGACATTTAGATTTTTTCTAATTCATGGCATTCGTTAGTAGTTAAC
>JANYBI010000216.1 GCA_025360875.1 Lentisphaerota bacterium | reverse complement strand
GAGATCAAGGCAGGTCGATGAGGAAGGGCCTCATTTCGAGAACGGTGTGGTCACGTACCACCCTCTCACACAGAAGAATCTCCAGGATCTCAGGAGCGCAGGCGTCATGGGCGTCATGCTCCCATACAAGTACGGCGGGCTCAACTACCCGAACACCATATATACCATGATGACGGAAATGGTATCACGCGCCGACGGGAGCCTCCAGAATCTTTTCGGACTCCAGGACATTTCCGAGACCATCTACGATTTCGGTACCGATGAGCAGAAGAACAAGTACCTTCCCCAGTTCGCCTCAGGTGAAGCCGACGGTTCGATGGATCTGACCGAGCCAGATTCAGGTTCGGACCTCCAGTCCGTCCGTCTCAAGGCGACCCTTGATCCGAAAACCGGACAGTGGTATCTCGACGGAATGAAACGCTTTATCACCAACGGCTGCGCCAAGATACATCTCGTCCTCGCACGTTCCGAGGAAGGGACCAGCGACGGACGCGGACTTTCAATGTTCATCTGCGAGAAATGCCCGCAGCTGGTGGTCAGGCGTATCGAGCACAAACTCGGCATTCATGGCGTCGCGACCTGCGAACTCCAGTACAACCATGTCCCTGCCGAACTCTGCGGCCAGCGCAGGAGAGGTCTCACAAAATACGTAATGTCCCTGATGAACGGCGCACGCGTGGCGATCAGCGGACAGGCTCTCGGAATCGCCGAGGCATCATATCGCGAGGCGAAGAAATACGCCGCTGAGCGCGAACAGTTCAAGAGCCCGATCGACAAGTTCCCGGCCGTATACGACATGCTTACGAGGATGAAGATCAAGATCCTCGCAAGCCGCTGCCTCCTCTACGAGACGACGAAACATGTCGACCTCCGCGCCTGCTACACGAAGAAGTTCGAGGAACTTCCGGAAGGACAGGTCAACGAGGACATTAGGGAGAAGCAGAAGTACTACAGCAAGGTCTCCGCGATCCTTACGCCTATGAGCAAGGCTCTCTGCACGGAAGTCGCGAACCAGGTTGCATACGACACGATCCAGATACACGGCGGAACAGGGTTCATGCATGATTTCAACGCGGAACGCTACTACCGCGACGCCAGGATCACGAACATATACGAGGGCACGACGCAGCTGCAGGTTGTCGCCGCAATTGGCGGTGTCATCCAGCGGACACTTGATCCTCTTATCAAGAAGCTTTCGTCTCTTCCATATCAGGGAGTTCTCGAACGCATGGCGCACGAGCTCGAAAAGATGCACAAGAAGCATCTGGAAGCTGTAAAGTTCGTCGCCGACAAGAAGGATTCCAAGTACCATGATCTCATGGCGCGTCCGCTTGTCGAGAACGAAACATACATATTCATCGGATATCTCATGCTCCGCGACGCACTTAAAAATCCTGCAAGAGAAGTGCTTGCAGAGAAATTCGTGCTATATTCAGTACCGGAATTCAATTTCAGGCATGAAATTGTCATGAGCAATGACTTCACGACGATCGACAAACACCGCGACATAGTTGATTATTGAAAAATCAGGAGGAACTGTTATATGAATGCGAAGTATCTCGAAAAAGCAAGGAAAGTTATTCCGGATCCCCGGAAGCTTGTCATCACCGCCTCAAGAAGGGCTAAGAATCTCACAAGAGGCGCTCGCCCCATGATCAGGACAACAGACGACAATTCATTGAATGTCGCGCTCCTGGAGATCGGCGAAGGGTTTATCATGTGGGAAGAACCCAAGGAGACCAAGAAATAATTATTTCCTTTCAGCAGGGCACTGCTATGTGCCCGAAAGGAAATAATCATCCCTTCTCAACCGCAAGCGGCTTCATCCTGTGGGCAATCTCGACGAGATCCTTCTGTTCGTCCATGACGGCGTTGATATCCTTGTAAGCCATCGGCGATTCATCGAGGAATTTCTCGGAGCAGTGGAAGACAATGCCCTCCATAGATTCGCGGAACTTATCCATGCTGAAAGTCTTTGTAGCTTCATGACGCCCCATCACACGTCCGGCACCATGGCTACAGCTCTGGAATGATTCCTCGTTCCCCCTGCCCTTCACGATATAGCTGGCTGTCCCCATGCTTCCGGGGATGATCCCGATGTTACCGAGGCTTGCGAATGTCGCACCCTTCCTATGCACCCAGACCTTCTCACCCAAATGCTCCTCAAGCGCCGCGTAATTGTGATGGATGTTTATTTTTTCAAGACTGGCAGGGCCATTCCCTAAGATGTTCCTGACTGATTCAACGATCTTCTTCAGCATGCATTCACGGTTGCGGAATGAAAAATCGATACAGAAACTCAGGAGCTTGAGATATTCCTGCCCTTCATTGGACTCCACCGGCAGGAACGCCAGATCCGGGGCGGGAAGCGCAATCCCATGTTTCGTGTCGAATTCCTTTGCGATCCTGTTGAACCTGTCACAGACACATTTCCCGATATTGCGGCTGCCGCTGTGCAGCATGAACCACATGTAACCTTCCTCGTCTGTCTGCATCTCGATGAAATGGTTCCCGCCGCCAAGCGTTCCGAGCTGTTCGGCGACTGCATCAAAAGTGACAAGACCGTCGCCCCTGCTGAGCGTCCTGAGAGACTGCTTATGCTTTTCCAGAAGGTCCTTCGCCTCCTTCTTGAACACCGAATGGTCGCGCTGATGCCTCATGCCCATAGGTATCAGGCTGCGGATTTCGCGCATTATCCCGATCTTGTCATCGCGCGACAGCGATTCAGCTTTCAAATCAAACTTGTTCGCCATGACGCCGCAGGCGATATCGACACCCACCATGTTCGGTGAAACTGCGTCTTTCAGGGCCGCCACTCCGCCTATGGGCATTCCGTAGCCGGGATGCAAATCCGGCATGAGCGCGACATGGTCGAAGATCTTCGGATGGTTGCTCACGTTGACAGCCTGGTCAAGCGCACCCGGCTCGGGATTCCCGCACCAGGACTTGATCGGCACTTTCTGACGGTCTCTGCTGAATATGATATTCATAGTTTTTAGTAACTCGTCCTCCTTCGGAGGATGCCCGAGCCTTACTCGCGGGCTGGAAAGCCCACGTTACTTAATTGCCAATCCAATCACACGAAATTAATGTAATATACTCCTTATTGGGTAACGCAGACATTCCTGTCTGCAGTTATTTTAATTTTGCTTCAAAAAGCCACAGACAGGAATGTCTGTGCTACCTGTTTGCAAAAGTCCTTTGGCAGGGGTAGCTTTCTACAATAATCTCAGAGGATTTCAATGTTTCTTCGGGCACTCACAGCTTTTCTGATCCTGCCAGGTGTTGTCGCCGGGTTCCTTCCGGCAATGCTGTCACATCTCGATCCATGGCGTGGACATGGCTTCATCATTCCTGGCGGGATTGCCATGGGGCTCGGGCTCTTTCTTCTTCTGTGGTGTGTACGAGACTTCTATGTAGCAGGAAAAGGAACGCTCGCACCGTGGGATCCTCCAAAGCAT
>JANYBI010000164.1 GCA_025360875.1 Lentisphaerota bacterium | reverse complement strand
GCCTTGCGCAGCGCGGCGTCAAACCGTACCGCGTGGTCGAGAGGGACTATCTCGTCGTTAGTGCCCTGGGAGATCAGTGTCGGTGCGGAATTCGCATCGACATGGAACAGCGGGGATGCGCTCCGCGCGACTTCCGGTACTTTTCCGGGGGCGCCGCCAAGGAGCTTCCTTACCTGTTCGTTTGTCCATTTCCCCTGCTTGACCTTGGTCGAAAAATCATCTGTAAGATCCGTGGGGCCGCTCATCATGACGACGCATGTGGGACGGCTTGAGTAACTGGCGAGTTCCGGGTCAGAGTTGTCGCGTGTGTCGCTCGTGCCCAGGCATGCGACGATATGTCCGCCTGCGGAACCGCCCATTGCTCCAATGCGTTCGGGATCGACGCCATATTTTACAGCATTTGCACGGATCCAGCGGATGGACCTCTGGGTATCGTCAAGCTGTGCCGGCCAGCGGTTGCCTGTATCGGTCACAAGACGGTAGCCTATACAGAAAACCACATAACCCTGGTTTGCCAGATATGGCGCAATCTCATGGGCTTCACTCCTGTCACCGGCGCTCCATGCGCCGCCATGCACCACTATCACGGCCGGGCGTGGTTTGCCGGATTTCGTGGCCGGGCTGAAGACATCCAGCTTCACTTCCTGTCCATCAGGCTTGCCATATTTGATATTCAGTTCCTTGACCACATCTTGTCCGCAGCCACATGCGAGGAGCATGATGAGGGTCAGTGCAGATAAGCGCAACTTGCTGTTCATGATATTTGCTATTCCGTATTTGACTTCCTGTGATTGATCGTCATCCTGTGGAATTGATCCGGACTTGAATACTTTATAATATAATATATGCTTATCAAAGTAAATATGGTATAATTACAGAAAATACCTGGAGGAATATATGAGGAACATCTGCCTGCCCCTGGCTCTTTCCGCTTTCTTTTTCACTGTATGCATCCGATCGGAAGCCGCCATTGATGTCGCAAAGGAACGCGGAGTTTTCCAGACTCCTCTCAAGGATTCGGATCTCGATCCTGCGGTCTTTGCGGAATGTGTGGGCGGCAAGGATAAGAAAATTGAACCTGCCGATGACAAGGACAGATCGGCAAAGCCCCAGTGGATCGTGTGGACGCAGAAAGATGCGATCGGGCATAATGGCAAAAAGTTTGGCGACCTGAAGGTGCCTGGCGCACGCCATGTCAGGATCGGTTTCCTAGAGGAGAAACGGATAGGTGCGGTGATCGTTGCTGGAAATGTCAGGGTCAGCGTGCTGAAGCCCGGTGCTGCGTATCCCGGAGATCTTGCCGACGAGTCGCAATGGCTCCGGGCGGAAAGGATAAGCGGAGGAACGGTAACTTCTGAAGAACCTGAAAAGGATGGGGCCATCTGCATATGGAATCTGCCGCCGGAAACGCTTACGCGCGCATTGCGGTTCACCCATGTGGCGCAGGAATCCGACAAGACCTACTTTGGCCATATAGGTGGAATCTATGTCCTTCCCGGACGTGTTGCGAATCTCGCACCGCAGGCGCAGGCGGTTTCGCGCAGTTCCTCGGAAAAGGCCGGCAGGATCAACAACCAGAGCAACGACGGCTTCTGGGGGGCCTGGGAAAATATCGGTTCGGAAGACGTCCGTCCAAAACTCATAAGCGAGGATCCTGAATGGCTGATGCTGATCTGGCAGCGTCCGACAACCCTGCGCGGCATGGCGCTGAGTTTTCCAGGATTCAAGACAGCCGAACTCTATGTCTTCAAGGGGGCGGAAACAACTCATCCGCGCGACGCTGTTGAAGGAGACTGGGAGAAACTGATGGATCTCGAAAATATACGAGACCTGTATTCCATGCCTCTTCCTGTGACGCTTGTCGATTTCGGCAGGAACGTTACGACCCGTGCCTTGCGCCTGAAGATCACCGCGCCCCTGAATCCGAAGGAAGCGCACCCGCATATAAAAAACAAGATCATGGACGGCAAGAGGGTCTGGCTCAGCGAGTGGATGGCTTTCCGTGAACTTGGCAGTGACGCCCTGGCGACGGCGCTGCCTGTTGTGACGGAGAAGAAGGTATCCCAGGATCTGCTTATTCCGGTGAAGTTCACTCTGCCCGAAGATGGATTTGTGACACTGGTGATAGAGGACAAAGACGGGAAGCGCATCCGCAATCTCGTCTCCGAAACACAGTTTCCGAAAGGCGACAATGTCGCCTATTGGGATGGCACCGATGATCTCGGCCGCGATATCGAGGCCGCGAAACATGGCTTGTACCACATACCGGCGCAGCTTGTCGTCCCGGGCGAATACAAGGTCCGCGGACTTTGGCGCAAGGCAATACATTCCTTCTATGAGTTCGGGGTCTACAACTCCGGCAATCCTCCATGGAGCATTGCCGACCACACGGGTGCCTGGCTTTCAAACCACTGTGCGCCGATGGCGGCCGCGTTCGTGCCTGCGGAAAAATCTCCGACAAAAGAGCCGGCGATGTTTCTCGGATGCTATCTTACGGAAGGTCCTGACGGACTTGCATGGGTAGATCTCGACGGCAGGAAACGCGGAGGCAAAGTCTGGATCGGCGGCAACTGGACCACGGCCCCCTATATATCTTATGACATCGGGCCCAAGGCTGATCCTGGCGTCCATCTCTATGTCGCCTCCATGGGCAGGGCTGAAACAGGGGAGACCGACAAGAAGAAGAAAAAGAATAACCCAATCCCTGAACTCCGCATTACTGCGCTCACAGCAGAAAAGGACAGGCCTATCCTTAAAGAGGAACTTGAGATGATGCCTGACGGCAAGACAAATGTCGGCGATGAGATTGGCGGGCTTGCGGCATATGACGGCCTGTTGGTCTGCAGTCTTACAGCTACAAACCAGCTCCTGTATGTCAGCGCAGTTGACACAGCAGACAAAAAACCTGGAAAGATTGTCGGAACTGTCAAACTCGATTCTCCGAAGGGGCTTGTCTTCGATCCTAAGGGCCGCCTGCTTGTCATTTCAGGGAAGAAACTTGTCGAAGTGGAGCGTTCTGCCGAAGAGAAAGAACCTAAGGTCATTATTTCGGAAGGGCTTGAGAATCCTGTAGGGATAACACTTGATACTGAAGGAAACATCTACATCAGCGACCGCGGAAACAGCCATCAGGTGAAGGTCTTTTCGCCTCAGGGAAAATTTCTCCACGCGATCGGGAAGGCTGGAGTTCCGAGCGAGGGACCGTATGATCCGCTCCACATGAACAACCCGCGCGGACTGGCCATTGATTCGAACAGGCATCTCTGGGTCATGGAGGAGGATTTCATTCCCAAGCGTGTGAGCGTGTGGTCGCTCGATCCTGGGCAGGTCGGAAAACTTGTGAAGGCGTTCTATGGTCCGTCGAAATACGGCGGCGGCGGATCGCTGGATCCTGTCGACAAGACCCGTTTCTACTATGCCGATGAAGGGCGCGGAACGATGGAGTTCAGGCTTGACTGGGACAAGGGGACCTCGCAGCTTGTGGACATACTTAGCCGGAAGAATATGGAAGATCTGAGGATGCCCTTCCGTAGCGCATCTCCCGAGACCGTCATGTATAGGGATGTCAACGGAAAGAAGCAGAGATATTTCACGAACTGCTACAATAACAGCCCGACTTCCGGACACGGCACGGCTTTCCTGTTCATCGAGAAGGACGGAGCGATCCAGCCGGTCGCCGGTATGGGACGAGGCATGGACTGGAAGGAGATGCTGCAGGATGACTCCTTCAAGGATTTGATTCCGGAGGGTATTGATATGAAAGGAGACCAGTGGAAGAATCCTTTCTTCTTCATCTGGTCTGATCTTAACGGTGATGGAAAAGTTCAAGCTTCCGAAATGTCCTTGCAGAAGGGGACTTCTGGCGGAATTACCGTTCTTCCTGATTTTTCATTCTGCGTTTCACGCTTAGGTGTTGACAAGGAACCGAAGAAGGCGCTCAGGTTCATGCCGGTGGAATTCACCGACAAGGGCGTTCCGAAATATGAATTTTCCAAAGCGCAGGTTCTTGCCGAAGGCGTGCAGGGGCCCGCCTCTTCGGGAGGCGACCAGGTGCTTGTTGACGATTCCGGGAACCTCATTGCCACACTGGGAATATCCCCTTACAGCCAGTATTCGATAAGCGGCGGCAGGAATGGCATCGCGACATGGAGCTATCCGAGCCTCTGGCCCGGACTTCATGCGTCCCACGAGGCGCCGAAACCGAAATTCCCCGGAGAAATGATCGGCACTACAAGGCTTCTTGGCAACCTGATCAATCCCAAGGGTTCGGATGCCGGACCGCTCTTCGCGCTCAACACGAGCATGGGCGCAATGTATCTCTTCACAACTGACGGCCTTTTTGTTTCAACCCCGTTTCAGGACTGCAGGGTGGCTGAAACTCTTCGGAGCCCGGTGGCGAAACGCGGGATGAGCTTGGACGGCATGTCGCTCAACGGGGAAAATTTCTGGCCGATGATCACTCAGACGCAGGACGGGAAAATATATCTTGTCGACGGAGATAACACGATCATCATAAGGATAGAGGGGCTTGAGACGATCAGGAGGATCCCGCAGACGGCCTTGACTGTCACCGCGAAGGATCTTGAGAAGGCCCAGAAATACATGATGGAAGTTGAGGCGCAGCGGAAACTGGAGCAGGGCGGCGGAGTGATGCAGGTTTCGCTCAGCACTCCTGCACCGGTGCTTGACGGCAAGATCGATGACTGGCCGAGCAACTGGGTTGAGATCGACAAGAGCGGTTCGGCCGCCTGGTTCAACGCGAACTCAAGACCATATGACATCAAGGGCGCCGTAACTATTGCCGATGGAAAATTATATGCCGCATGGCAGACAGGTGATGCAAAGCTCCTGAGGAATTCAGGTGAAATGCCCATAGCGCCTTTCAAAACCGGAGGAACTCTCGAGCTCATGATAGGTGCGAACTCCTCGGCCGATCCGAAGCGCACCGCACCGGTCGACGGTGATATGCGGCTGACAGTGACACAGGTCAAAGGCTCCTCGACTGGGGGGACAAGCAAGACATTTGCGATACTTTACCGTCCTGTCGCCCCCGGAACAAAGACGGACAAAGTACCGTTCAGTTCGCCATGGCGCACGATAAGTTTCGACCGTGTTGACGACGTGAGCGACAAGGTCCAGCTTGCAGCCGATGGAAAAGGCAATTATGAGATTTCAGTTCCTCTGGAATTGCTCGGGCTTGTCCCAAAGCCAGGCATGAGGATAAAAGGTGACATTGGCATTCTGCGCGGGAACGGTTCGGAAACGCAGGCGCGTACCTACTGGAGCAACAAGGCGACTTCGATTGTCTCCGATGTCCCGTCCGAGGCCGAACTGACCCCCGGTCTCTGGGGCACCTGGGAATTCTCCTCCAAATAAGCCTTAGAATATCTGAACAGTCCTGCATCCCGCCAGTGGCGGCGCTTATTCCTGTCGTAAATTGAATAAAGGGTTTTCAAGAGTAATTTACGATCAAGAGAATTCAATCTGCTGGCTATGACAAAAGTTCGGGGGATGGAAAATGGATCAATGTTATGGATTATTGGGTATATATGGACGAGCATTGGAGATATTTAATGTAACTTTAAATATTGCACAGGGTATTTCATTTATTTTAATTATTGTTGCCCTCATTCCATTTAAGGCAAGAATAGTAAATTTATCGCGGTCAAGCAAGGTGTTGAATGGGCTTAACACTATCTCTTATGTATTTTCATGCGTGTTTCTGATTTTGTGTATGACTGTGAATGTTTTAGCAGCCCTATCTGTTTACGGCTATGATCCAGAAAGCGTTTGCTGGGCGCGAGAAGCTGATTCACTCTATAGAACCTTCTATTGGTATTTGCATATGATGAGTTTTGCTTTTTTGCTTTTCATATTACCAAACACACTTAAAAAGCATGATATTACAGTAGCGGGCATGTTGTTTTTTCTCTCATTAACTTTGGCGTTTGGTGTAGCGGTTTGCTCGGGCATAAACTCTATGGATGCAGGTTCGAATCCTCATTGGAATCTTGGAGCAAATACTCCATTGTTGCCATTGTTGATATGTCTCGCGATTCTGGCGTTGAGGTTTGGCCTTGCTTTTGTTGTGACTTTATTGAAACAAAAAGATACATTTACAAAGATTATGATTGGCCTTTTGGTTTTCCATTTAGCTAATCTTTGCTTGTATATCTATCTGATCTGGATCATCTCTGCTCGAAGTGTTCCAGCAGGATATTGAATATCGCCGATTCGTAACCGTTAAGCTTGGCACTATAAGGTATATTGGAGCTTCACACGACAAAAGTATCTTGATGGCAAGTGTGACTCCTGCAGGATATAAAATGGTTCATCATATGGTTGCTTTTGTAAATTAATAGTTTACATTAATGTCATTATGTAGAACTATATTATTCGTTATAGTTCGCAATTTAAATGTTTATGTAAGCTTGGAGTGGTCAGAATGGATTCAAAAATAAACAAGCTACTAAAGGATTGGTCCAAAGGTTCTGTGGCGACATCGCCATGGTTGCAGGAGCACGGTGTGTATCGGCAATTAGTCCGCAGATACGTGGCATCCGGTTGGTTAAAGCCATTGGGGCGTGGCGCTTTTCTGCGTGCCGGAGAAACAGCAGACTGGCTGGGAGGGCTGAACGCGCTTCAGCAGCAACTTGGAATGAACGTGTATCCAGGTGCAGTAACTGCTCTGTCTCTGAAAGGGCTGGGGCATTTCCTGCCCATGGGTGGTGGAGAGGAAGTCCATCTGTTCAGCGACCAGCGGAAGAGATTGCCGGCCTGGTTCATGCACCATGAGTGGGGTGTGCGGATACAATACGAATGGCCAAGACTTTTCGGGTCATCCGATCCTGCAACATTTACGGAGGTGAAGCACGGTGATTTTCCAGTCCGGATATCTGCGCCGGAGCGTGCAATACTGGAAGTGCTGCACATGGCAACCAGCAACGGCGCGATCGATCATGCTGTTGAACTCATGGGCGGGTTAAGTACTTTACGGCCACAACTGTTGCAAGCCCTCCTTGAGGATTGCCGGTCGCTCAGGGTCAAACGGCTCTTCCTCTGGGCGGCGGAGTCGGCGGGACATGAATGGTTCAGCCGGCTTGCAACGGAAAATCTGGACTTGGGAAAGGGTAAAAGATCTTTGTATCGAGGCGGACGCTTTGACCCAAAGTACCGGATCACCGTTCCGAGAGGAAAGGAAGCCGCTCATGTTTGATCCCCTGTATGTCCGGCAGGCGGAGTTGCTGATCCGATGCCTTCCCGAGATCGGGAAGCAGACCTG
>JANYBI010000144.1 GCA_025360875.1 Lentisphaerota bacterium | reverse complement strand
GACCGCAAGCTTTTCCGGCGCCATGAAGCTTTCCGGATCGTAAGCACCGGATTTTTGTACTGGCAGCTTGCCATAGGTTAGGAGGATTTTACCCTTGGCATCCAGCTGGTACACCTTGTTCGCCTTTGAATCGCTGAGATAGAAACGGCCCTTGCTGTCTGTTTCCAGGTCGAACGGTTTAATACTGGCAGGAACCTTGAAAGCTGTCTGCAACTTGCCTTCCGGAAGTCCGTCCTGGAGCTTTATGGAACTTACGGCAAAATCTTTTCCATCGGCATGAAGGATGTACAGGCGTCCGTTCTGTACCGACAATCCCTGCGGTTTTGCGACCTGGACAGTTGCGAGTATTTTCCCGTCATCGCCGTCATGGACGGTAATCTTGTTTATGAATTCATTTTCACTTTCAGCGTAATCCTTCCAGTTTTGAAATTTCTTCTCCTCGATCTTTCCGCGCTGCGCAATATAGACAAAAGTCTTTTTCGCGGTCTCATCTTTCCAGCAGGCCATGGCTGTGACCCAGCCTTCAGGAGGATATGAATTGGCGCGGTTGCATCCCGGGCTGTTGCCGAAGGATTTGCCATCCGCACGATATACATACTTCGGACCGCCGTCGGTGCTGAACGCCCAGATTGCCTCCCCGTCAGTGGTTGCACTGTTACCTCCTGCCGCCCCTCCGCTCGGAAATGCCCTTATGAATTGTCCGGGACCAATCGGTTTCCTGAGATCGAACATCGGGGTGCCAAGCCCGTTTTCCAGATATTGATAATGGAATATTGCGATGCCGTTAGGGCCGACAGCAACATCCCGGACAGGTTGTCCGCATGTATCTCCACCGAACAGGCTTTTCGGAACTTTCTCACCAGGATCCGGACGCCACGCAGACAGCTCTTCCGCAAATTTCGGGGTAATGGCATGCCAGTCCTCGTCTATTTCCCATTTCCTGGCAGGCATATAAATTCCTTTTACGGCGTATTCTCCGGGAGGTACCGGCATGTAGTTTTCATCGAGCCCATCCCATGTCTCAGTGAATTTTCCCTTGTTCTCATCTGTGACGGTCCGGGGTTCGCCGGCTACGAACGTACTGACGATCCAGTCGGTGTTTTTCGGATCGACGATCGCAAGCGTCACAAGATAGGTCTTTGGAAGAGGGCCGTCGAGAGGAAGTTCATACGAGATTGTCGCCATGTCCTTCTGCACTGTGGCGCCGGCTGCATCCTTTGGGGCGTCTGCCGCCGACAATGCGCGGAACTGCATCGCCAGCATGATTATGAGGCAGAAGAATGAAATTATGGACTTGTAGGGGATTCTGCTTTTCATAGCTGTTATTCCTTTCCAGTTGATTTCACTTGTCGTTGCTGATGCTTCTCCATGAGCCTCTGGGAATGATGATAGGACGGACCATCAGGATGGCCTTTTCTCCAATTTCAGCGCTGCCAGACATCCTCATCTGCGCCAGGGAGATGAAGGATGATATGATCTTCTCTTCCGGGACAAGCACCGTCGTCAGTTCGTTCTGTACCGAATCATGGGGAAGATTGTCGTAGCCGGTGACAGAAACATCCCGCGGAACATCCATTCCTGCCTTCTGCAGGGCGATAATTAAATTATCCGCAAGAACATCGTTGGCGCAGACCACGGCAGTATACCCGCGCAGATTTTTGAGTGCGTCCCTGACATCACAGCAGTCATCGAAGAGGTATATGTTCCTGGAAGAAACCTTCACTCCCATTTCATACAGTCCATTCTTCCAACCCTCGATCCGCAGGTCCACCCATCCGGCACCTCGCCCATCGGTATCCAGTCCGGCAAAGGCGATCTTCCTGTGCCCCATTTTTACCAACCTCGACGATATCTCCTTGAACACCCATTTATCGTCCACGCAGATCGTATCGCAATCATCATTGCTTACCCCGCTGCCGTTGAATGCAATGCAATGCAGTCCTGCCTTTTCCATGCGTGAACTCATAATTTTAATTTCCGACGGATTGCCGGCGAGAAGAAAAAACATCTTACAGGAGGTTTTCAGTGCCGACTGAATCAATTCCTCCACTTTGCCAGGCCGGAGGACAAGACGGCTTATGGAGCCTCCCTTGTCATAGATTCTGGATGTCAATATCCTCTCGATGGAAACCAATGGGGGAAAAGTATAATTGTCGCCTTCATTCCAGCCCACGATCAGTCCGACATTCAGGACCTGCCTGTTCCTTTCAATGCCTTTTGCCACCTGGGACATGCGGCTGCTATCCTGCCAGTCGCTGACGACAACGCAGCCATGCCTTCCGTTTGACCTGATATATCCGTCCTGCTGGAGCTTGGCGAACGCCCTCTGCGCGGTAAGAGTGGAAACATTGCATGACTTTGCGTATTCGCGTATGCTCGGGAGCCTGTCACCTGACGGCAATTCCCCTTTCAATATCCGTTCCCTGCATATGTTGTATATGTCGATGTAGCCCGTCGCCTGATGCATGGTTGCCTCTCCTTGATATTGTATGTAATACATTGTTAGTATATTAATGTACTACAATAAGTCAAGCAGGATTCCGAACATTATTTTCCCTTTTTATTTTAGATCTGCAGATTCAGGGCAAGATTCATCCAATCGCCTTCATGATCGTATCGGCGGCGATCCGGTGCCCTTCGGCGTCAGGATGGTTGAGCCCGTTTGCGAGCATCGCAGTGGTGTCGATTCCCCTGTCGGACAATTTCTGCCATTCGGCATATACGTCCGCAACAGCCACTTTGCATTCTTCCATTAATAGGGACGTTCCCAGTTAATATTATAATAACCAATTAGTTGCTAATAATAAACCTGCTAATATATGCCTTATATTGTAAATATATGCCAAAATATCAATTTTAAACTATAAGCATCTGCTCAATGTTTGATTCGACCTTTTTCCACCTTTGACATAATAGCTTGCAGGTTCTTCCCTAACCTTCAGCAACGTTCCAGAATAGCTGGGTTCGGCGCGGCTAAGCGCCTTTTTCCCGATATGGATTCGCGCGGCAATGTCCCTTACCCATCCCTTGTCGCCTACAGCCAGCGACTCCGACCAGAACGGTTCCCTTGCCAGTTCCTTCCTCCTGATCTTATCTGCCAGGGTTTTCTCATACCAGGAGGTGAACTCCTTTTCGGAGCTGTGCCCTGTCTTCCTTATCAGCAGTTCGCGGTTGACAATCCGATACCGCCGCCTTTTACCGGAGGTTTCCATGTATGAGCTCCCGAGCCACTCGCGCGGATGATCCACCTGTCCGTTGCGGACCATGTTGAGGTCGATGTAGAACATGCATCTGCCCAGATGGAATCCGTCCTGGACCAGGGTTGACTTGTATCTGCCGGACCAGAAGGCGCCGCTGCGTCCCTTCCGGCGGTTGAATTTCTGCGCTGCCGCCCCCTGGAGGAACCTGAGCCCCTCGGATATCTCCTCAGGATCCTTGGACCATAGAAGAAGATGGACATGGTTTGATGTGACCATATAGCCGAGCACGTCAACCTTGTAGCTTCTGGCCATCCGTCTTAGCAGTTCCAGATATCTGCGCCGCTCCCCGATGAACTTCAGGAGGAAATTCCGGTCATGGCAACGATGGGTTATGTGATAGCTCCGGTGTTCAAGAAGCCGCCTGGCACGTCTCGGCATATGTCTCCATCCTTTCCAATTTGAAGTCCTTTGCTGAATTGAATATAGATGCTTTCCTGGAAGCTAAAAGCCTTATTTGCTAAATTTAGGCATATAATTCTAATGTAATGGCATAAAATAAAGGTTTATTATTAGTAATATGCTGATCAATAGAAAGTTAAGTGGGAACGTCCCCTATGTAGGCAGGAAGCCATGTAGTATTCGAAGAGGTAATAAAACAGGATGATCCTGTCAGTCGCATTGAGACGGCTGCAACAGTGGACGAGTTGAGCACAGGAATATCAGTTCAGCCATATAATGTGTTGATCCAGTCGGAACTGCTTCATTTCCTTTATTCAACCCGTAAGGCTCCCGCTGATGTCTATCCAGTGAAATACTTCGCTTGGACTTATGCCGCCAACATTTTTGGACACATGTCTCCTCAATTCAAATTGCTTGACGATGACACGAACAAGGCCATACAGAAATCCTGGTTCGCCTTTATGTCCACAATCAAGTTCTCAGACTATTTGAAGACTTGGAACATGTCACCTGAAACAGTGCCTAAACCGCCAAGCGACTACTACGATAGGCAGAACAGGGACTGTGAATTGCACCGAGATGACTTCCAGACATTCGATCAGGCTTTTCTAATAGAATTGAAAGGGGCCTTGGATTTCGACAAGGCCTTCCTTAACGATGCCATTATTTACTTTGCCCAAAAGCAGTTCGGGGTTGATGAAGAGACAATAAGGGCAGAAATCAAAAACACCGGCGGTAATACATTAGCACCAGTAATCTATGAGGCATTCCGACTTAAGAAGCTGACCACCCAGCTATCATGTTTCCGCATTCCTGTTGGAATACATGCAGCCATAAGGCACAGCCGGCAGAAACATAAGCCCGGAGACCAGCACGACCATCTGCATGCCAGAAGCGCCCTTCCATTCTGCGACCTCTTCCTGACAGAGAAAAACCTCTGCCATCTCCTATGTGCCCCTCCGCTGGAATACGACAAGCTGTACTACTGCCGGGTTGTGTGGAAACCCGAAGATGCCATAAAGGCACTGGATGAGGTAATAAGGGAATAGTAGATGTGTCGTATTGGCTTATTCCTCCGTTTTAGCATTTCCAGAAGTCCTGCCTTGTAAGACCGCCGTAGTAAAAGCTCCTTGGGACTTGCCTTTTTCTTCTATCACCCAGTCTGTAACTTTATCACGATTGATTTTCACTGGTTGCCTAAGCCTTAATCTTCTGATGAATTTAGGTTCATTTGTAATCATGCCGTGAAATATGTCATCTTTCAGAGTAATATCGGAAATCCAGATATGCTCTGAAAATGACTTTTCAACAAAGCACGCTTTTATCATAAAATTACGCCCCTTCACTTTAGGTTCCTGTAGCACTTTGATGAAAGATGGCAATGAATCACGTGCTTTTTGGATGGCCTCATCCAACTGCGAATCTTCCTCTGTGATAGTAATTACATTATCATATCCTGATGACTTTTTGAAAAATCCTTCTTCTTGTAGAGTCCGCATTGCCATTTGGAGGCTATCAAGTTCTAGAGGCGTTAGCCCTTCGTCATGCATATCGAGGTAAAGGATATCGAGATGAATGGCCAATTGTATTGTGAGAGCCGCATGTAGGCCAATGAGCATCCTTGCCATTTGTTCTTTATAGGCCGGAACCGCGCTTGCGAGATAGGTAGAACCAGAACTAATCGAATGAATGGTATCCAGCATAGGCATTGATGAGGTATGAGCCATCATGCTTAGCTGTCCATATGCTGTTCTTAGTTTCCAAGGTACGTATGATACGTTTGGAGTTGCATTGTCATCTCGACGCCCAATTTTAGATTCCTCCATCGCTGCAATACATTCAAGTTCCTGTCGAACAAGAGCGCCTGCCTGGGCATATAGCCCCTCTGAGATTGCTTCTTCACATAATTCCATGCCTTGAATGAATGAAGAGGATTGAAGCAATCGGGCGGTTATTGAAATATCGGTTCTCCCAGTTCTTCCGGAGAATCTGCCAAGTACAGTAACAATTACACCTTTCGAGAGATCAATGGCCTCATTGTAGAGCCCAAACTTTGGATGCGAGCATTTCCAGATAGCCTTTCTTACTCTTCTCTCATCGACCCTATGTATTGCCGATTGACGAAAGAGAAAGTCATAGAACTTACTCCGCCGTTCGGCACAGGTCATGTCATGGTGAATAAATGGTATCCAGCCAAAGAGGAAGTTGTATAACTTGTTGCGAGGGATAGAGCACTTGGTGTCAGGTTTGCATCCGAAGCATTCATTCTTATAATGTGAAAAGAGCATGTCTCCGATATGATGTCCGGATTGGACATTCGATGAGTGAGAATTAAGATCTGGCATATGATGAAGTTGTTTATTCACATCTATTTTCATAGCCAGTGTCCCCTCCAGGGTCTTTGTGGTAAACTGATAATATATATACTGCATCGAAGATGACAATAAAGATATTAACTTGTGAGCCCTATGTGTTTTAAATTCTTAAGCAACAAATCAAGAGGCGTCTTATGCTCCCGCCCGCGACGCAAAAACTGATCAAGCACATGCTGAACCCGCCAGTGATTATAGAATGATTTCATCGCCTGTATGGACTTTACGTCTCCATTCGAAATGAATCGAATGCCAGGATAATTAATTTTCCCAAGTAGTCAATAACAAGAGTGACCCCGTGCTTCCCCTAGATATTCCTCTCCGATTGTAAAATTTTGCATGGCAAAATTTTACTGGTACTTTCCGTAAGTCCTGGCCGTTTCGACCATGGCCTCGATGTTCTCGAACGGCGTGTCGCGCCCGCACTGGTCTCCTGTCGATAGGATGAATCTTCCGCCTTCCTTCGCGTCATCTATCGCCTTCTTGCTCGCTTCTATAACGTCTTTCACTGAACCTCTCAGCATCACATTCGTCGTATGGAGATTGCCTTTGAGGGTGATCTTCTTCCCATAGAGCCTTTTCAGTTCCTTCAGATCGCAGTCGCCCATCGGCGGGATTTCCAGAGGATCTATCACTGTCAGAGATGTCTCTTCAGCCATGATCTTCACAAGTTCCTTTTCCGGACCGCACGAATGGATGTGCGTGGGAATTCCCGCGGCAGTGGCAAGTTCTATTCCTCTTTTCACAGCAGGAAACGCATATTTCCTGAAGATCTCCACGGTCTGAAATACAAGAGTCCCCGAACCTCCGACACATATGAAATCAGGCTTTTCCTCCATCGCCATTATCCTTTTAAATCTTTTCTCAACCTGCTCGACCCTGTCGACCGCGAGCTTCTCGTACTTTTCAGGATTGTCATAGAAGTCATAGATCGCCTCTTCGTTTCCTATGACGATCGAATATGTCAGGAACGTCCCGATAAGCCCCTGGTTCCCCAGTTTCTTCTTCATGTTTGCGAAGTTCGCAGGCCCCAGATCTAACTTTTTCACCCCTTCAAGCGGTTCCCATTTTGAAGGTACGGACGGCAACCCTATCTTTTCAGGAAGTATTCCATGCGTCGACGGATCAGCAATGTAATGGACATCAACCCTGTCATTCCAGATCTTCTTGCCGTTATCAGTATGATATCTCTGGGTGACAATCATGTCGCTGTTTTTTTTCACTATGCCTTCTGTCCATTCAGGCTGGCCGGCCGTCTCTTCGGGAAATACCAGCGGACAGTATCCGTCCATCATCGAATCTATATTGAATTTCTTCGCGCAGTCGATATACGCCTCCCATATCGGCTTTTTGTTGTAGAGGTAAAGATCCCAGAACGGCATGCCGGTAAGTTTTGCAGGAATCATGTTCGAGAAGTCAGGTGCGACCGGAACACAGTCAGGTATTCCGCCTTTCAATACTGTAAGAAGCCTTTCACGCGAAGTCATATTTGAATCCTTCCATTAATTTCTTTAAAGATGATATGCTATACTTCTCCACAGTCAAAGGTTCTCTGTGTTAAATTTCCTTTAGAAACTCCATGTTCAAGATAGTCATTTCTTCAACGAGATTCAAGAGCCTCCTGTAGTTTTCCGAATACTCTCTTGCCAGCCCCTCCCTTCTTCTGCCAAGAT
>JANYBI010000143.1 GCA_025360875.1 Lentisphaerota bacterium | reverse complement strand
ATCTTGGCAGAAGAAGGGAGGGGCTGGCAAGAGAGTATTCGGAAAACTACAGGAGGCTCTTGAATCTCGTTGAAGAAATGACTATCTTGAACATGGAGTTTCTAAAGGAAATTTAACACAGAGAACCTTTGACTGTGGAGTTAAGAAAGAACCAAAATTATTATAGGGCACCATGAACAAGCGGTCAATCATTATAATTCTGTCCTTGGTGATTTTTCTCCTCGTAATATTCCTTGGAACAATCTGGCTTATGAGGGACATTACGAGGAGCAATGACAAGGAAAGACAATTAGACATCACCAAGGTTCCCGCTATGACATGGGAAAGGGCGGAGGCAACAACATTTCTGGATAAGAAGGATATTTATTTGCATATAAGCCATAATGATTTGAGGAAAATATTATCGAATCTAACCGAAGAACGGGATAAACACACTGAGCATACAGGTATTCACATAAAGATTTATTCAAAAGATCCAAAAGAACTTCCAGTAGTATTTTCTATAGTTCATCCTGGAGCTGCCGGAGCCGTGGAGCTTCAGATTATATCAGTAAAGATACAGATTATACAGATTATATGGACGGTCATGCATATAAGAACATGGAATTAGGCCAGAAATATTACGATGAATTATATAGGAAATTGAAAGACCAGCATAGACTTCTTTCAGGATCAAATTATTGAATTCCGTAATGGGAATGGGGTATTGCTATAGACGACATGCTTTTAGAAATGGCGCTGACCCCTTTTTATTTTCAATATTAAGAATTTCACATGGAAAATAGTCACTTCTAATAATCGTTGGGGACAACCATATGAGAAGAATACTCTGGAACATCTACGCGTGGCCCGTGACGTTGTTGCTGGTGGCCGCATTTGTCATGTCCATACACCACAATGGCTTCCTGGGCCTCGCCGACGCCCTTGTGTCCATCCCCGCTCTTGTGGCACTCCATCTCCACATATGGGACAAGCGATGTTGCTTCGCAAGAATATGGAGGCTGTATGCCTTCGCATTCATCGTATGGGAACTAACTTATAACATCGTGCTCCAACCCATACAGTCGGGGAAACGGTTCGACGCAGTTCTGCTTGTCATGCCAATCGTCTTTCTTCCCCTCTATATTGCTCTGTTCCGGTATGCGTTCAGAAAATGGACTGGAAACCAATTCCCCAACACGCGCAGGCACGCGACGGTCTAAAGCCCGCGCCTGCTGCGCAACGTTCATAACCTCTAAGATCACTTGGTTTCCTGAGCATTCAACTTGCCGTAGATATAGCGTGGTGAAGGTGTGAGCAGAAGTTCCTTGCCAGGCTTCGCGATATCTTCGCCGTACATATCGGATGATTGGGTGGCAGCGAAGTTATCCGGCAACTTCCATTTCGTATCCTCCAACGCCCAGACAACCAGGACATCGTCCGCAGTTCCCTGACAGCGATAGACGTAAACCGTCCGATCCGGAAGCCGTGTCACCTTGGTATGTCCGGATAGGACACTTGCCATATGTGCATAGGCAGCAAGCGCAGGCTTCGGACCGGTCTGCAGGTCAAGCAGGCCGAACGGTTCACCTGTCAGGGCGAACCAGGTGACTGCCCTCACGTCGTTGGAGAAGGAGATCATGTGGGATCGGACTACATACATCGCCTGTTCGGCGGGCGTAACCTGGATCTGGCCCCAGGACACTGGTGTCGTGCTCCAGCCGATCTCAGTAAGCCAGATGGGCTGGCTGCAGGAATTCTTTTCGAGAATTCCGCGGAACCCGAGAAGGAAAGTTTCGAGAGTCCCGTCGAAACCGAACTCGTTTGCCGGCTGGTTCGCCTTTTCAGGGGCCAGACGGTTGTGATAGTAATGAATGTTGGTGATGTCAAAAGATTTGCCGCATCCACTTTCCAGGATAGCCTTGAGGAAGACATGTCCGGAACCGACGCGCGTATTGACGATCGATCCGTTTGTGATCAGAAGTTCCGGATATTCCTTCTTCATGATGCTGTAAGTCCTCTGCAGCAATGAGGAGTAGTCGGCAACCCGCTGTTCGAACGTGTCCGGAGTCGAACGCCAGAACATGTCGAAGTTTGCCTCGTTCCAGACCTCGAACGCGGGAACGCGGCCTTTAATGGCGACGGCCGCATACTTCACATAGGCATCCCAGGCGGCCGGCCGTGGCGGCGAAAAGAAATCGCGCATGTTGCGATCGTCCTTCTCCTTGTCGTATACTCCCGCCCATGGCACGCTGTAGTTCGATATTCCCATTACTTGGCAACCGCCCTTGGTGGTCTCTTCGATCACCCTGTCGATTCCGGCTTTTCCGAGCGGGGCATTTTCCGCGCCCTGTTCCCATGGGATATGGTTGCGGACCCATTTTGCGCCTATCCTGTGGACTATTGCCGACATGCCTGAAGGGCAGTTCATGCCCAGGCGTCCGTCAACTGGCTGGTTCGGCGGCAACAGCATAATGGTCGATTCAGCCTTCTCGCCGGTCCGGTTCTCAAGAGTTGCGCGGAGAGCAATAAAATGCCTGGCTGGCGGCTGGAAGGAAATAGGAAACTCCTGGACCTGTCCGGGAATATCGAACTTAAGTTTCTGCAGGCTGGCGCCGGACGCATCCATCAGTTCCAGCTGACATACCCCGGACATGGGCGTGGCCGACTTCAATGTGAGCTTGACGGCTTCCCCCTCGTTGAAGATATTGCCCTGGCCATCGCCCACAAGACGGAGCGGCGGTGGAGCTTCGGCGGCGAACCCCTTGAACGAAATGATCAATAGACATAAAAGAAGAACTCTTATTTTATGAACTCCCATGTAACTCGATTCCTTTATTTGATTCGTCCGCAGCGAATCTTTGGAGTATGTGCGGTGCCCCTGCACCGCTTTCAATTTCATACTACATGGTGGATATCAAAGCGACACAGGGGTGTCGCAGTCCAAAGATGCTTCGCATCATATTCTCCCCGACATAATTTACTTTGCCAGTTCGACTCTTTCCTGGAATTTCTTACATAATTTCGGAGGGCTGTCAATAAGCTTGGTCATTCAAAACACACCATTCTTGCCAGTGGCGGTTTCTTGCATATGAAATTGTCCGCCCAGTTATGCGACCATTCCTCGGGCTCGCAGTCGGCTGGCACGTCAACCATGTTGTCGGCGCGGTTGAACGTGAACATCATGTAGAACGGATTGAATTTCCCGGGTCTGCAGGGTCCGATCTCCTTCCATGGGATACGTGCAAAGTAGCGTATGCCATCGGCCTTCGGCTCGATCACAAGTTCAACTTTCTTCCCGAGAACGCATCCCGGATACTCGTCGACATAGAGAGTGTCGTAGCGCGTCAGGCGTGGTCCCGACTTGCCGAGGATCAGAGTGAAAAGCCCGTAGCTGTTCGTGAAATACGGCCATTCTGCGACAGAGGGGTTTCCATCGCGTACAGTAAACTGAATGAAGCCCGTAGGCCTGGCATGGTCCAGCTGGTCGTCATAAGTGTTGGAAAACAGATACAGCGCCTCTTCGTCGTGCGCCATCTTCAGATCGGCTCCAACGCTTGTAGGCAGGAGAGTGAAATGGTCCTGCTGTTTTGGAACGGAAATTTCTGCGCGTGAAGCGACAAAAGGGATCTTGCTCCAGTCGGATTCGCTGGCAGATAGACGCTTGAGTGTACGCGGTGAAACATAACTCGGCGTATCGGCGGCGGCACGTTTGTTCTCCCAGCATTCGACAACGGTTTCGCGCTTGCCTTTCACGGTCGCATCAAGACGGTTGGCCAGCAAGTCGCCAGCTACGAAGAAGGGACGCCCGGACAATTTCACCTCGCCATCGAGTTTTACCGCGACGCCCTGCCAGTCCTTCGCCTCGGTTCCCTTGGGGAACTTGGCTACTGCAGGTGCGGTGGACCAGATGATGGTGACCGGCCCCTTTGGCCCATCGAAGACATATGCGTGGACTTCGCTGTCGATATGCTGGCACTTTTTGAGCGGTCCTTCGCCGACCGCGTCCACCAGCGTCCTCAAAGCCTGGTACGCCGGAGCCAGGCTGCCATCAGTCTTTAAGGCGGTGGAACATTGTGCTGCTGAAACGCCTGCTTCCGGAGCGTTGGCAGGATTGAACCAGAAGTAGCGGTCCAGTCCGAACTCATGTGTAAAGCAATGGCGGTAGATATTGAAGAGCCCTTCATATTCGTCAGGTGTCTGCACTGCCAGTCCTATCACCGCGCCGCCGGGACCGCTTTCCGTATCCCAGAGAGGCTTGTCCTTGTCGCCGTATTCGGCCATGATGGATCTGAGCGTCTTAATGCCACGCGCAAAATCGTCGGGATGCTTGCATCCGATATAATGGACACCTGCGATGTCGAAACTGTCGCGGCAGCCGTTCTCATAGAGATGGCGCAGGAATACTCCGTCGGGGAACCCGGCTCCTGAGATGATCTTGGCTTCAGGATCCGTCTCACGTATCGCCTTGGCGGTAGCTTTCAGGAGCTCCGCATAATGGCGTATGGGGGCGCGTTTCAGAGGGGGATTGATATCGGTGTATGTGACACCTTCGGGATATGGATACCACCAGAAGAACGGAGGTTCGTTTATAACCTCCCAATACTTGATCCGACCCTTGTAATACTTGACGGAAGCCCTTACAAAATCCGACCAGGCGTCGAGATGCTCCCAGATGGGGCTCGCCCACGGCAACTTGTTTATCCTGGTCTCATTGCCCCAGCGTCCGTCCAGGATCGCCATGATGGACATTCCGGACTTGAGCGCCAGGTCTACGGATTCCTCGCCTGCGGCTGGGAACTCGTAGCGTCCCGGTCCGGGCATGACGACTTCCATCTGGGTCTGGCGGGTTGCGCGCAGCCAGCGGGCTCCAGCCCTGGCGAATGTCGGCACTGAAGCCACAGAGACAGGATTCGTCCCCCAGCAATGGGTTCCGATGCGGTTGTTAATGTTCTTATCCAGATTGTCAGACATATGTTTTATCCTTGTAAAACGGTTATTGGTTATTAGTTATAGGTATCAGATTATTCATGCCTTCCATGGCACTTCGAGCTGGACGTTCTTTGTCGCCGAAATTCCCAGGGTCTCGATTATCTGGTCTACGCGGTATCCGACATACCGGTCCATCTCGCCCTGCCTGTCTTTGGCGATCTGGGCGAGGAAATGCTTTTCCGCCTCGACGAACGGGTTGACTATCGGCGTGCAGTATTCCGTCCATGTCCCTCTGCGGTTGTCATAATATTGCAGGACTGGTGCGTTGTTCTCAGGCTGGTTCCATACAGGGGTCTTCAGGACGATCCTGCCGTTGACGCCTGAGATCTCGAATCCCTCGTCCCATCCGCGGTTTTCGTAGCCGATATTTTTCAGCGGGTGCCAGTTCGCCTCGAAATGTATCGCTCCGCCTTCCGGCAGATCCATCAGTGCGTGGAACATGAAGTCCACATCCATCCCCTTGCGGATGAAACGGCGGCCAAAGACTTTTGTGGGCTTCCCGACGAGATAGAGCAGCATGTCAAAGATATGGCTGCCTCCGCATACCAATACGCCTCCGCCGGACATTTTCATGACCGATGATACGGCATCCTTGCCTGGGGCGAAGAATGACGGGACTTCACCGGTATGCATGTCGACGCCGCCTACGCCCTGATACGTGCGGCAGTAGACGCTGGTGATGTGGCCCAGCTTGGACATCAGCTCGCGCGCCTTCTGTACGGCGGGAAAAAAACGTTTCATGTATGCCGTGAACAGTATAAGATCCTTCTTTTCGGCGAGACGTCCGAGCTCGAGGGAGTCAGCGGCGCATAGGGTCAAAGTCTTTTCGCAGACTACATGCTTGCCGTTGCTCAGGGCCGCCTTGGCTATCTCATAGTGCATTGGCGAAGGGGCGCAGATGCAGACCGAAGTGACATCGGGATTTTCCACGACATCTTTCCATGACGGCGAATATGCGGCACCGAACTGGGTGATATATTTCTCCGCTGCCGCACGGTTCAAGTCGGCAATTATCCCAACCTTTGTATTCGTCTCCGCGAAGGCGCGGAAATGGAATGCGGAAATTCCCCCTGCCCCAACTACTCCGACAACAGTCCCCTGTCTTTTTTTCATGGCTCCTGCTCCGTTTGATTATCAATAATAAATTTTGAATTTTCCATACCCTATGGTTGCATATGGTTGACTGTGAAATATATTGGCTTCGACATGGCAATGCAAGCCTGTATTTAGGGAATCTATAATAATTCAGACAGGGTGCGTTGCCTCATCATCATTACTCTAAACCCAAAGGGCAAACAGCATGAATATCGAACTGAAAGCTGGAGGTAAATCGAAAGGCGGGAAGCTGGAGCATTTCTGGAACCTGTGCGTGGGCGCCGGACGCGCCAACGAAGGTCTCCGCGCCGGCTGGCTTGAGCATCTGGACATGGCCGCGAAACACTGCGGCTTCAAATATTGCCGTTTCCATGGCCTGTTTCATGACGACATGTTCGTCTTCCGGACGGTCAACGGAAAATTGAGCTATAACTGGCAATATATCGACGATCTTTTCGACAGGATGCTCGATCTCGGAGTGCGCCCTTTCGTGGAATTCGGATTCTGCCCCCGCGAACTCGCATCGGTCAAGGAGATAACTTTCTGGTGGAAGGGACATGGCTCGCCACCGGTGGATTATGCAAAATGGGGCGAGCTTGTAGAGGCGTTCCTGCGCCATTGCCTGGAAAGATACGGTGAAAAGGAAGTCCTCCAATGGTACTTCGAAGTCTGGAACGAGCCCAACCTCGATTTCTTTTTCGTCGGAAAGAAAAGCCAGTACTTTGAACTCTACAAAACCACTTCGAAGGTTGTAAAAGCTGTCAACCCCGGATTCCGCGTAGGAGGTCCGGCGACAAGCAATTTCGTCCCTGACAACCGCTTTGAAGGCGAGCTGGAGGCGAAGGAGATGGCGATCACGCACAAAGTCGAAGATCTCGATTCCCTCGAATGGAAAGGCGTGTGGATCGAGGAATTTATCGCGTTCTGCAAAAAGGAATCCCTCAGCCTGGATTTCATCTCCACGCATCCGTATCCCACCGACTACGGTCTTGACAATACGGGGGAGGTCGAGGGCCGGTCCCGCGGTGCCGATTCGACGCAGACGGATCTGCGCTGGATACGGAAGACCATCGACAAGAGCGCGTTTCCAAAAGCCGAGATACATCTCACCGAATGGAATTCCAGCCCGTCGCACCGCGACCACATGCACGACCATCTTCCCGCGGCGACATACATCGTCAAATGCAATCTGGAATCCACCGGACTCGTGGATTCACTGTCATATTGGACTTTCACCGATGTGTTCGAGGAGGATGGAGGCGGACCGACAGTATTCCACGGCGGCTTCGGACTGATCAATTTCCAGGGAATTGCGAAACCCGCATTCCACGCATACCGTTTCCTAAACTGCCTTGGAGATCAAGTCCTGTCAAAGACAAAAGGCGGTATCGTGACCCGCGATTCGAACAGCGGCATGATTTCATGTCTCTTCTACCATTATCCGGAAGAGATGCCTCTCGCTGTTCCAATGTCAATGCATGCGCCGGAGATCGCCGAACAGACGCAGTCGCTCGGTAAACCCGGAAATATAAGTTTGTTACTACAAGATTTGAAACCGGATGCTATGTTTGAGATCGAAATTCTCGATATTGACAACGGATGCGTCCTCGAGACTTGGAAAAAGATCGGATGCCCGGAACCGCCGTCCAGGGAAGAGGTTTCACTGCTGAAGAAATCGGCATGGAACACGAAACGTGAATACTCCAGGGCCGGAGCTGATGGCAGAATACATATCGAGAGAGCTATTGCTCCCTGGAGCCTTGTGATGGTCAGGGAACAGTCTTGTCCAAAATAGCATGAAAAATGAGTGTGTTTTTAACAAAGGGCCTGTTTATATATTAATCCTCGGGGTCGGAATCGGTATCGGGATCGGTATCGAAAATGAATTCAATCGAAAGCGATTCCGATACCGACCCCGACTCCGATAAAGTCATCTAGGACACCAATACTTTGAGATAAATTCAAAAGCAGTCGTTTAAACATAAGGATTATCGCCATGACAAGAATTGCGCATTATGTTTCGAGCACCCACTGGGACCGCGAATGGTACGAACCTTTCCAAGGCTACAGGATGAGGCTGGTCTCGCTTCTCGACGAAGTTCTGGAGACTCTCCAGAAAGATCCCGGCTACCGTACCTTTGTAATGGACGGGCAGGCAATTCCGATCCTTGATTATCTCGAAGTGCGCCCTGAAAAACGGGAACTGGTCGGCAAATTCGTCCGCGAAGGCCGCATCAGGCTAGGACCATGGTTCGTGCTTCCCGACGAATTCATCGTGAGCGGTGAATCGCTCATCCGCAACCTGCAGAAGGGAATCGATACCTCGGACGAGTTCGGAACGCCATCTTCAAGGGCGGGCTTCCTGTGCGACATGTTCGGACACACCTCGCAGATGCCGCAGATACTTTCACAGATGGGGATCCCTATGGCTTTCATCTGGAGAGGCATCACCGAAAAGGAAAACGGCGGCAACTCCATATGGAAGGCATCAGACGGGACAGAGATACCGATTTACCGTTTTGGACGCGACGGCTACTGCACTTTCAGCTTCGAGGTGCGGCAGGTGAATGCCCAGGATAGCTCACTCACCGAGGAGCAGATGGCCGCGAAACTCATCGAATACACCCTGGCTGAATCGCGCCGTTCGGATATTTCTCCTATTCTCATTTTCGACGGCGGAGATCATTTGGAGATCGAGCCGAGGATTTCAAAAGTCATTTCGCACGCAAACAAGCTCCTCGAGAAAGATGGGATAAGGATAGTCCACAGCGATCTCGACAAATACATGAACGATGTCATCAAGGAGAAAAAAGGCATCAGGAAGACATTGAACGGCGAACTCAGGAAGACAGCCAAGGAAATTGCCACAGTCGACAACCAGTGGATGCTTTCGGGCACGCTCTCCAGCCGTATGCACCTGAAACAGCGGAATGCCGTCTGCGAGGACGAGCTCTGCCTGTGGGCTGAGCCTTTCAGCGCGTTCGCCTGCGTTGCCGGCGAGAAATATCCCGTTGGATATCTGCAGACCGCATGGAGGCATCTTCTGGAAAACCATGCGCATGACAGCATCTGCGGCTGTTCCCTTGACCAGGTACACCAGGACATGATATTCAGGTTCGACCAGTCAATCGGAATTTCAGAACGCCTGACAGGCGGCGCAACCAGGGCGATCGCATTGTCGGCGGCGCCCCGCGATCTTCCCGACGGTTCC
>JANYBI010000126.1 GCA_025360875.1 Lentisphaerota bacterium | reverse complement strand
GCACGCTCCAGCTTCTCGTTCTTCTGGGGCTTTGCGGCGGCGGCATTGTCATTTTTCTCAGGCTTATCGGCGGGCTTCTCATCGCAGTTCTGGGCATACAGGGCATAACGCGCCAGCGCTGTCTGAAGGTCACCTATGCGCTCAGCGCAGACACCACCCTGGTAGAGGAGGTCCAGGGCGTTGTTCCCTGTCAGTTTCAAGATGGCGGCCATACGCCGTTCGGCTGTCACAAAGCGGTTGCCAGCAATCGCAGCATCATATGAAAGTTTCAACACTTCCAGACTGGGCTTGCTCTCAGCAAGTTCGCGTTCGAGCACCTTGTCGACTTCGGCGTACTTCTTGTCCGCCATAAGCTTTTTCGCGTCTTCCAAAGTGTCCGCGTAAACGTGCGCTGTCCAGAAAAATATGCTCACTAGACAGATGCCGGAAAAGACAATCTTTCTCGCCATTGAAGTTTCTCCTTAAAAAATAATTATGTGCAACCTTATATTGATAACAGAATCCATTCTTATTGCAACTGTTTTAAGCAAAATATTTTTAAAGTCTTTTTCCATCAGGAAGAGCCTTTATTTCAATAGAAAGCGCATGAACTGCGCATTTCGTACATCTTGTTAGAAAATTATTTCAAGAAAAAGTTCCATGTGTCCATGAATTTAATCAGGATTCCGCAAGTCATAGCCGCAGAGTAAGCCCCGCGTCAGGCCGGATCCTGGAAAGGAGATTGAAGAGTGACGGGATCTGAGGCAATTGCAAAACTAGCGTTTTGCAGGAATTCAGAAGACAGAATCCAGGATTCAGAATGAAATTCGAACTCAAACTGGATTTATTCTGAATCCTGACTCCTGAATTTAGGTTCGTTTTCAATTTGAGTGGGTAAACACACAAAATAATTGAATGTCCAATGTTCAAGGAAATTATCGGATTTTCCTTTTACCAACATCTACACTTTCGAATAATATTAAGCTCAATCAGTCGTTTTTTAAGTGAAAATTAATTTTCTCTAATTAATGAGTTCGTCTTTTCTTCCCTTCATCGGTTGGATATTCCGTGTCACGCATTGCGTGATAAATTGGATACTTGTCCTGCTTGGCAGGATTGGATATTCATATTCGATCTGAGAAAGAGCCGAATTTACTTCGTACCGTCACTTCGCTCGGCCAACTGACTACTTTTAAAATTAGCCCATCTATATAAATGAGGCAATTAGTAATCAGGCTACCTCAGAGCCCCTTCAGGTCCGGCCACGCTCCCGCTGTCCATCAGAGCAATCAGGCCGAGCAATCCGCCCCACTGGTAAAAGAGGTCGCTGTCAGCCCGGTCACAGCCGAGTCCGGTATCGGCGCTGTAGTTCTCGTGGACATGGCCTTTCTCACGCCATTCGTGCAGGAAAAGCTTGGCCGATTTCTCGGCCAGCAGGTGCGCCGCCTCGAATTCGCCGCTCCGTCGCAGTCCACAGTAGACCAGGAAGTTGACCGGCGCCCAAATCTTCCCGCGCCAATAGTTCTGTTCCGGATATGCGGGATCGTTGCGCGCAATCGTAGGCAGCACCCATTCCCCCCAGAACTCAGTCTCGTTGAGCAGATGTTCCCGGACAAGCCGCTGCGTCTGCGCCGGCGTAGCGCCACCGCAAAGCAGGGGGTAGAAACTGGTGGGCGAAATCCGTGGCGAGAGTGTTCCGTCCGTGAGGACCCGGTTCTTGAAAATGCCTGCGCTCCCATCCCATAGCCCGGCCAGGTTTTTCCGGTAATAAGCCGCACGTTCCGTGAGTTCCGCCGCTTCCGCGGTACGGTGCAGAATGCCTGCAATTTCGGCCAGAGCCTCGCAGTCCTCGATATGCAGGCTCATCTGCCCGACGTCGGCCTGGAGCATAAGACCGCGCCGTTCGTCGAATGGAGCGGCATCATACATCGGCGAATTGTCGAGCCCAAACTCAAACTTCGCGCCAAGCAGTTTCCCCTGCCCGTTGGTCTCCTCCCAGGTCCTGATGACAGGCGTAAAGGCATTTGAACCCAGACAGATATATCCGTCAATCGTGCGGTTTGCCGCATACCAGCGGTTGGATGACAGGAGCCCGTCAAAGACCTCCTCAAGAAACCAGGCTTCGCCGAAACGGCGATATATCTCGCGGACGACAAGTCCGCCGACCTGCGGCATCGACCGGTCGTTCATCTTAGCGCCCGTGCCGCCCGACCAGTTGGGAATGAATCCCGCATCGGTGATCTCGCGCGTCATCTCGACCGCATTGGCGTAGGCAAGTTCACGGCTTCCAATCGAGCTGAGGAGAGCTGCAAAGAAGGTGTCCCACCCGAAAAGCACGTAGCCGCCAAACCCATGAGTGCTGAAATCGCGGCTCACAGGCGTGACCACACGGTTCTTGCTGGGTTCGTAGAATGTGTTCCATCCGATGCATGTCTGGATCGCGGCCGCCACGTCTCGCTGTGCGCCGAAACGGTCCAGCCCGGCGGCAGTCCTTGCGGCAGCCGCATCGACAATCGCCCTGATCTCGGCAAGCGGACGGCGGACACCTGTCGAAAATCCGGCAGGCCCGTTCAAGTCTACGGCATAGTAGGGCGTCTGGGCCTGGATATAGATCTCCTCATACAGCGGATTCGTAGAATACATGGGAATGCGCGCACCGGGCAAATCAGCGGTAATCACGCCTTGTTCGTCGCGGACGATGTGCCCGGGACGGTTCCATAGGATGCCGCTCTCGGCAACTAGGACCGCGCGATGGGAGGTGTCGTGCTGCGGCGTGACCAGGATGACGATATCGGCACCAGCAGTTGCTGACTGGATGCGCAGATCCATGTCGTGCCACAACAGGCGCAGATCCGTATATCTGCCATCGTAACTGCGCAGGCCCGGACGACAGGTGGCGTCGGAGAATCTCATGAGGGCCTCCTTGAGGTACTCGGGCTTCCAGTAATCCTTCACGCCAATGTTGATCGCGAAGCCATGCGGCAGGAGTACGTAAGACATGAAACTGCGGGCATTCCACGTGTTCCATCCGGAGGCCAGCCCCTTCTGGAGATCCCTGTATTCGTTCATCGTAATTTATCCTTATACTTTAGTATTCGTAGTTTTCGGCAACAACAGGCGGACCAGTTTCTTCCGGGCGGCCGAAGCCGCCTTGTCATAGGCCAGACCGGGATCGAAGGCGCACCAGGTGAGACCGCCGGAACGCACCACTGCCGGAACCTTGGACTTGCGGAAACGCAGCAGGACCGTCCCGGCCGCGGCACCGTTGAAATCGCGACGGCCATCGACAGCAACGGAAATACCGAACAGGCGCTCAGCGTCGGCTTTCTGATCCCTCCAGAGACCGGGCCGGATTCCGGCCCGCGCAGCAAGCACGCCGCCCGGCGTTTTCTGGCGCAGATGTCCATACCGGTCAAGAAGCGCGCAATGCGGCCCAAGCAGTATAGGAAGTCCGGCATCTGCTAGATCATTGATCGCTCCGATCTGGGCGTCATCGAGGAGCTGTGACTGCGGCAGCGCCAGCAGTGATGCGCCCTCGGCATGGCCGGCCGCCAACCCGTCATCGTCTATGAACCTGATACGCCAGCCCGCCTCGCACAGCATCTGATGCCAGCCAAGCATGGACTTCTGCAGGTTGTCGAGATTTGAGATCCAGTAGCCATTGAAGCGCACGGTGTCGCGGGGATAATGCATCAGCGCTAGCGGACGCCGCTCGCGCAGGTTGAAGCGTTTCACAAACCGTCCCTGTTCAGCAGGGCCGGACATGCGCAGCACTTCCCGGGTACGCTCGGAGGCGCCGCCGTCGGCATCGCATAGCCCGTTCATTCCCATCTCGGCACCTGCAGGCGTAGGCCGGAAAAGGAAGAACCAGATCTGCCTGGCCCCGTGTTCGGCGTAAGTCTCCACGGATTGACGGAGATAGTCCGCTCCCCATATCTCTCCTGCAAAAGCCTGTGGCCATGTGCGCTGGTGCGGTCCGCCCTGGGTTTCGGAAATATAGAATTCGGCGCCTGAGTCATCTGACACGCTCCGCATCAGATCACTGCAGAAACGCATGCCGCGACGATCGGCGGCACGGTCTCCCGAGGCAAAATAGAGGTCGGTACCGATCCAATCCATTCCACGCGCCTGGGCCCAGTAGTCCTGGGCGATCGTAAGACTGAACTTGATGCCGGTCTCCGGGATGTTGGTGCCGACATGCGTCTGCGGCCATTCCTCGCGGATCCATTTCGCCTGCGCCTGCACCATGTCGGCCACTGCCCAATCGCGATAGCGGGCGAAATCAAGCCAGGCATTCGGATTGGAGCGCTGGGGCGCGAGTTCACCTATCTCTTCCCAGTCAGTGACAGCCTGCGACCAGAAATTTGCATACCAAGCGCGGTTAAGTGCGGCCAGATCGCCCTGGTAGCGATGTCTGAGCCAGTTGCGGTACGAGCGCAGCGCGTGCGGATTGAAGTCGTAAATGGTCATTGATTCGGAATAGTTCGGCTCATTGTCAACCTGCCATCCGGCAATTGCAGGATGGCCGCGGAAATGCCGCACCAGGGCGCGCACGGTACGTTCAGCTTCAGCCCGTGCGCCCGGATGGTCCCAGCAGATGAAATGTCGGTGCGCCCGGCATGGTATGCCATCCGCGTCAACCAGCCGTGAATCGGGAAACTTGCGCAGGAACCATGGCGGTGGTGTCGCAGTCGGCGTACAGAGTATGAGCGAAAGCGAACGCTGCTGCGCCAGTTCGACAAAACGCTCGTAGGCGTCCCAGCGGAACTCGCCAGGGCGCGGTTCGAACCAGCTCCAGGAAAATTCCCCGAACCGGATGCAGTCGATGCCGCTGGCCCGGATGAGGTCGAGATCGCGCGCCCATTCCTCCTCAGGCCAGTGATCGGGATACCAGGCCGTCCCAAAACGTATGAATGGAGAAGAAGACATGTTCATGGCACCATATCGGCTGTGTTAGGATATATAAGCAGATTGCAAAACTCATGTTTTGCAGGAATTCAGAAGTCAAAATACAGAATTCAGAATGAAATTCGAACAACTTATTCTGACTTCTGACTTCTGAATTTACTTTGTACCGTCACTTCGTTCGGGTAACTGACTGCTTTTGAAATTACCTCAGTATTTTAGTTTACTGACGAGCGGAAACATAAAAGTTATATAATTATGGATTTGGTGTCAGGCCAAAGTTGCCACCGCCTTAAAGTTTTGGCAATACCCCATCTCAGAATGGATTGCTGTTGGGAAACATTGTCAGGAATTGTGCATATCCCGCATCATAGTAGATTTCTTTAATCATTGGAACAGATTCTGCATCATGGGCAAGTGGATGAGGAGGAATAATGAAACCTTCGACATGTCCGTCAACAAAGAGATAATTCAATCCCTTGTTGTTCTGATGGCGTAGCGGACGAGACGTAGTGGCATTGCTCAGCGCAACCGCAGTGTCGCCTAGACGCACACGCAATCGTTCAGATGTGACATTTTCAACGCAGAACTCGGTTATCATGGCGATTGAGGAAGGACTGCTTGGCTTGTTCATGTTTATTCCAGCGTTAATGGTATCATAGAAAACACCAGCCGTATTAAGCCTGTAGCCCCATGAAAATGTCTCTATCAACCCATATGAGCTGGTGCGTCTGCCCAGATTTCCGTAGGGCACCAAAGTAGTCCATGTTGAACTCGTCGGTGTTGGATCTTTTGGACACCAGAATGCGCCCATTCGGGTATTGAATTCCAACGCTTTTCCGTTGGCTACTCGATCG
>JANYBI010000120.1 GCA_025360875.1 Lentisphaerota bacterium | reverse complement strand
AGACCTTTCCGCCGTGAACCGCGGGCGGTGAAAAGAAGACCAAAGCCCTATCAGTGGATGACTTCACCACGACATGTCTTCATGGAAATCCAGCATATTAAGAAGTACTACAAAATCCGCTTAACTTAGCGCCATTCGGGTCAGTCTCCAGCAAATATTGGCTCCGATATCATTTTTTCATAAGTTTAATGGCAGCAAGCCCCTTTGAAATAGATTTCAGGGAATCAAGGAACAATCTGGCTTTTTCAATTGCGAGATTGGCATTTCCCTCGGTCACTTGTGTCATTCCACCATAATCGCCTGTCTCCCTTAGATCCATGAGGAAATCAAATGACTGTCCACATTCTGGAGAAAGAATCCCGGTATTGACAAGCTCCTTATGCAGAGCCGAACGAATCGCAGTATGTTTTGTAAAGGATTTATCCTGTAAAGCAAAATATGCAGTCAATCCATGAAAGACAGCATAGTAAGCTCTTGAAGCCGCAGAATTGGGATCTGATTCTGAAAGGTGTTTTGCGGATTCCAAGGAAAGCCATGCCCGTTCCCATTCTACCTTAGCGAATTGCCTCATATCCGAATCCCCTCCTGATGAACCCTCCGGTAAAGGGGACATTGTATCTCAGAATATTCCTTGGCTGAAACAGGCTTCGCGCTGATCCTTCGTCCAAGTCGTCTTGATATCGGATATAAAGCTGAAACGTTTCTGAGAAGGTCTCGTCCATAGTTTATCTTTCCGTCAAGAAGGACAAGCAGGTCAATATCGCTGTCACGCCTTGCGCTCCCCCTAGCCTCGGAACCATACAGGATCACCCCTTTCATCCTGCGGCCATAAACGGAGTCAAGCCTGTCCTTGATTTCAACCAGTAAAATCTGTCTTTTATGAGGAGACATGAATTATTCCTTAGTTAATCAACAGCGAACACGCCATAACGATATCGCAAAATCCGATATTTTCAACGTACACCTAAAACCTTCCTATTAGCAACAATCTACAGACAGGCACTATAAGGGAATTCAAATTCCCATTTATAAAATTCCGCCAGGAATTTTATTTTATTTCTTCTTCGGAACATACAGTGTCTGGCCGACACGGAGATTTGCGTCTTTCATCTTGTTGGCTGCCTGGATCTCCTGGACAGAGACATTGTAAGCCTTGGCGATAGCGCCGAGGGTCTGGCCGGATTCCACCTTGTGCTCATAGAATTCGCCTTTTCCTACGGGACCGCCGCCTGAGGTGGCCGCGGCCGCGGAAGCACTGCTGACTTCCTTTGATACCTGGTCTATCATCTTGTTTATGGATGTCTGATATTCCTGTCTCTGGGCCGCCAGCTGCTGCTGGAGAGCTGCAATATTCTTCTCCAGGCCCGCGTTGCGCTGTTCGAGGGTGGCGACCTTCTGGTTCAGATCATTCACGACCTTTATGACTTCATTGTTCGAGTTCGTCAGGTTTGTAACAGCGGTAGAAAGCTGGGTGACCTGGTCAGCCTGTGCTTTGGTGGCATCATACTGCTGTTTCTGGAAACCGGAAGATCTTGAAGGACCACCGAGGTTCTCACAGCCCGCGAAAAACACCAGCGCTCCTGCCGCACATAACGATAAAAAAATCTGTTTTGTCATTTTATGGCTCCGTTTTATTTAATTTTACAATTATGTCCATATATTATTATAAAGTCCAACAATTGCAAAATTATTTGATGATCTTATGAACGACACAAAATTCAGAGAAGCTGTAAACCAGATTGTCAGCGAAGATCCGAGATATGCACCGGAGGCTTATGAATTCGTAAGCAAGGCGGTAGTCTTCACGATGCTCAATCTCGGCAAGGACAAGACAGCCAACCACCATGTCACCGGGCGGGAGCTCCTTGAAGGTTTCAGGCAGTACGCAATTCAGGAGTTCGGCCCCATGGCAGGGGATATCCTGAAGAGCTGGGGGCTGACAGACAGCACCGCGGTAGGCAACGTAGTTTTCAACCTGGTCAACAGGCAACTTCTGGGAAAGAACGAAAATGACAACATTTCAGATTTTAAAGACGGTTTCGATTTTGAGAAGGCTTTTTCAGAACCTTTCAAGATGGACAATTCAAAAAACATCAAGCCCCCTGTTATTGCTTAGCATGTCAATCACACTATCATCATTCGCCGCGGACAAGCCTGAGATCAAGGGGATCAAGTCGGAGACACTCGACAACGGACTCAGGATTTTCGTATATGAGAACCATGAGGCGCCAACCGTAAACCTCCAGCTCTGGGTGAAGACAGGCAGCATCCACGAGGGCGAATATCTCGGATGCGGGCTCTCGCATTTCCTCGAGCACATGGTGTTCCAAGGTTCCGCGAAATATCCTCACGACTCGATCGTCGATACGGTCAACCGCAACGGCGGCGACATGAACGCATACACCTCTCTCGGAAATACCGTCTATTACATCGACATACTTTCGGAAGCCTCTGAAAAGGCGATCGACATCCTCTGCGACGCGATCAGCGCCCCCAACTTCCCCGAAGATTCGTTTGCAAGCGAGAAGGAAGTGATCCTCCGTGAAAGGGCAATGGGCTCCGACAGTCCGGAACGCCGCCTCAGCGAAAGGCTCTGGCTCGAAATGTTCCTATGCCATCCGACACGGCACCCGATCATCGGATACCAGGACAAGATCAAGACCGTCGACAGGGCGATGATGCTCGACTACTATAAAAAACGCTATTCGCCTGAAAGGTCTTTTTTCGTGATATCCGGCGACATCGACGCGGAAAAGGCGTTCAAGATGATTAAGGAAAGACTCGCCGGATGGAACCGCGGACAGCTCTCCGAGCCACCATTGCAGACAGAGCCTGAACAGGTCTGCATCCGCAAGTCCACCTCGCATTTCGCGGATCCCCTTGCGAGAATCGCAATCGGCTTCCATATTCCGGACGCATCACATGAAGACGTTCCAGCATTGGATGTCCTGGCGTCAATACTGGGTTCCGACAAGAGTTCAAGGCTGATAAGCCGGCTCCAGGACGAGAAGCAGCTAGCAATAAACATTGATGCCTTTTCATACACTCCGTATTTTTCAGGAGTCTTCGGGATAAGCGCCACAACAAGCCCTGAAAAGATCGATGCGCTCAAATCTGCGATATTCGCAGAAATCAAAAAGCTTTCCACGGATGACAAAATCCGCAAGGATGAACTCGACCGGGTTGTCAGACAGGTCAGCGCGTCATACTGCAGGACCATGCGTTCAAACAGCAACATATCAAGGATGATCGGCAACTCGGTGATGACCTACGGGACCACTGAATATATCAACCAGTACATCGACCATGTTTCGGCCCTGACACCCGAGGATTTGACAAGGGTCGCTGAGAAATATCTCACCGAAAAGAACTGCACGGTCGTTGAACAGCTCCCGGAACAGAAACCTGATACCGCCGCTTCAAAGGACCAGAAAGCGGAATCTCCGACTCTTCCAGAACTTATAAAACTCAAGGCGGGCCAGAAGGTAATAACCTGCCAGGACTCGAAGCTTCCGCTTGTCGATATCTGCATCGTACTTCCCGGTGGTGTAATACGCGAGAACAAGGATAATGCCGGAATCACCCGCATGATGGCGTCCCTGCTCACTTCAGGCACAAAATCCTATGATGAGAAAGAGCTGGCGAAGCTAATCGATGACAATGCTATTGAATTCAATGTCACAGGCGGCAACAATTCACTCACCATCTCCCTGAACTGCCATAAGAGCGCCCTGGCACCTGCCCTCAAGGCCCTGAAATCCATTCTGGCTGAACCTTCGTTCCCCATGAAACAGTTTGAAAGGGAGAAGGAAAACACTTTGAAAATGCTCGAAAGCAGAAAACTCGCTCCACAGAACGCGGCGGAGGACAGGCTCTGCGAGATGCTATACAAGAAACATCCATATTCGCATCCGGCAGCCGGACTTGAAGAAAGCGTAAAAAAGCTGACATTGGAACAGTCCCAGGACTTCTACTTCAAGAAATGCCTGATACCCGGCATGGCCGTCTTCGGAGTGGCGGGAGATTTCGACAAGGAGGAAATGCTCAAATCTCTCAACGAGATCATTGCAGTGATCCCCTGGAACACAGACGGCAAGGACGAACTTCCGGCGCGTCCCGTGTTTCCAAAGGAAAAACTCAGGGATACGGTAAAAGTCCCGCGCGAACAGTCGGTAGTCCTGCTAAGCTTTCCCATATGTGACAATAATGCAGAGGACCGTTTCGCCCTGAATGTGCTTTCAAAAATATTGAACGGTCAGGCGTCCAGACTTTTCAAGTCCGTGCGTGAAGATGCAGGACTTGCATATTATACCGGCATATCCACTTTCCTCGGGATACACGAGGGTTATATGTCGTTCTATGCGGGGACACGCCCCGACGCGGCAGAGAAAGTAGTCTCACTTCTGGACAAGGAGCGCCTGCTGCTTCTCAAGGAAAAGTCAGTGACGGACGACGAATTTGAATCCGCAAAAGCCAGGATACGCGAAGATCTGGCGGAACAGAAACTCGACAAGCACAGCCTGATCTTCAACAGCGCCCTGGACGAGTACTACGGCAACGGCTATATGTCCCCCTGGACCAACGAGAAGAAAATCATGGTGCTCACCAAGGACCAGCTCAACTCCGTGATCAGAAAATACTTCGACACCGAAGCGTTCATCACTATAATCTCCGGCCCGTGACGGAAAATGTAACACAGGTATTCTGCCTGTGGAATTTCGGATCTGTCTCTATTGCATCATCTTGGAAATTGCCGTCAAAACCACCTTATCGAATGCCAATTGCTATCCCCGGTTGTCATCAACAAGCAAGTAGTTTTCGTTGTCTCAGCACAAGAAGCAGATTTGCCCCTGGCTATTTGCGCCAAGGATGTCGCAAGCTACTATAATATAAGAAAAACAAGAAGATTGAAAGCTTTTGCACGAGCATTAAAAGCGTCGCAATATAACAGCATCTCATTCGCCATCAATCTCTTTGCGGAGTGTCCCCACTTCCCCATAGCCATCGTTTCTCAACATGAAGCGGATTATATTTCTCTTACCGATATTGCAAGCCACAGAAATGCCGATCGTTCTGATGATCTGGTCAGGAACTGGCTTCGCAACCGTAATACTGTTGAATTCCTTGGTATCTGGGAGCAACTTCATAATCCCAGTTTTAATTCCGTCGAATTCGACGGAATTAAAATGCAAGCTGGCTTAATAATTTGCAGTTGTTTATAGCAATAACTCCTTGATACATCCACATATCCGGATTATTTTCAGAATATTACAACATATGAAAATAGATTGTCCTATCAATTATGATTGAACTAATCTTATCAGACAAGGAGAACGGCCAGAGATTTTCTCTGGAAAATTGCTCTACTTGGACAATCGGAAGAGCTGATGACTGTAGCATATTCCTCAATAATCCTGGCATCTCCCGACACCACTGTAGAATAACACGGAGTTCAAGCGACGATTTTTCCGTCGATGATTTCGGAAGTTCTGCAGGTACTTTCGTAAATAACACCAGAATTTCAAGTAATACTGCCTTGCGTGACGGAGATGAACTTCGTCTGGGAGAACTGAAACTCGTCTTTTCCATGCCCCAGATTGCTGCCCAAAGTAGTTCTCATGTAAAAGCACCAAGGCCCGACCTTACAATTGTAGGACACGTAGAAAAACCGGCACCTTCAAGCGGGCGTGGGACAACAGGGGGCTCTCCAAACTCGTTTTAAACACTTTCAAAAACCGAGTTGTTCATAATCAACGACTTAAATGCGGTCGGAAATTTGTTGGCATTACAAATCCCTCCCTTTTCAGGC
>JANYBI010000113.1 GCA_025360875.1 Lentisphaerota bacterium | reverse complement strand
GCCGATTAAGTTATGTGAGCACTCACTAACCCAAAGCTCTGGAAAGCCCTGGAGACCCGGAATCCGGGGCCGCAACGATAAACGATTAAGGGATCTGGCCAGACCGCGAGGCCCGACATTTCAAAAACTCAACCCGCCCTGCGGGTGTGGCTCTATGCACCTGGTCTCTGCTGTCCTCTTTCCTGTAGACCGCGATAGGCCCCTCAGGGGCCGTCTATCGCAAGGGGTGGGTTAACTCTTTGCGTTATATCAAATTGTCCTCGCGCGCGGCTCGTGCGTGTTTACTGTCCTCTGCATTCTATCCCTTTCAGTTTATTATGGAGTGCGGGATTATGAGGGAGTATCTCATCAAATCAATGACTTACGAATAATTTATTGCGTTATGTAAAATAGCAGAAAGGGACTTGGTTGTAGTGTGCTGACGTGATTTGATGCCTTGCTGAATGTTTAGGATGCGTTATGGATTGTGATTGGATGGCTGGATTTCTACCTTGCCTATGGATTGGATGCCTTAATTTGGACTTTGGCGTTGAGAGTGGGGGTGCCGCCACACTACCTCCCCCAAAGAAAAAATCGTTTTCCAAGATAGATCGTGAGAGTGGTTTTAGTTTTTAAGGATTATTTAAGAACTGGTTTTGAAACTGAAGCCACCTTGGCGTAGTGAAACGTACTTGTAGGGCGAAGCCCGGAAAGCACGGATTCACGGAGCGAGGAGACAAGCGAAGCGCGTCAGGAATGACTGTAAACTTTATTTTATTATTAATTGATATAGATCAACAATAATTATTTACACTGATTACCTTGTGATTGAGAATGATTACGTTACTTAAAAACGGAGGATTTATGGATATTGATTTGGGGAGTTCGGTTTTCACTAAAGAGCAGGTTAAATACTTTTCTGAAGTTGAGCCTAGTCTTATGTGGAAGGCAAATAATGAAAAGGATAATAATCCTATTCTTGAGTTCTGGAAAATGAAGAGGTCTATATTCATCATGAATACGAGAGGAGTTTAATAATGTGTGATGGTAAAATTGAGCAACTGGAGCAGTTAAAGATTTTTGCATGCGGATTCTTTTGGGGATTCTTGTTGTCGGCGGCAGTGGCGGTTATTTCTCTTGTTTATAAATGATTGCCGATAACTGCTGCGGAACTTGCGTTTATTCTTGCTTCGTACCCGCTGTTAATGGGTGCCTTCACCCACTGTCTGAACGCGGTGAAATCTCAAAGGAAGACGCTTGCAAGAATAAATTCTATGAGCCGTACAGTGGTTTCATTACTCAGCACAGCAGGTCGGTAGCAGAGAAAAGCATCGAAAACATGAAAAATATGTTGCAAAAATAATTGAAGTATGATTTAATCCCTCCGTGCAGAACAGTCTTGATGATGAATGAGTCGGTGGCTTTACCACTCGTCCGTTAACGAACATCTTGATTGTTTTGCACCTATTGCGGGGTAGTGTAACGGTGGCACGGATGGCTCATAACCATTAAGTCCGGTTCGATTCCGGCGACCGCAACCAATTAAATCAAGGGGGCTATGTGGCTGAAATCCGTATTTATATTGTGAATAACAAGGCTGGGGGCGGTGAAAGACTTGTTCGTGCTTCAGGTCGGGTTGCTGCTGAAAACTTTGTTTCATGTGAAACAATATTTGGTCGTCTTGCTTCTCAGGAAGACTTGGTTTCTATGTTGGGGCGTGGAGTTGTTGTGGAAAACGCTCGAGACGAGTCAAAGACTTCCGTACTTGAACTTGATGTTCCCCAATAATGGATCAGGTAGTTCAGACTCCAATAACATCAAAGACATACGACCTTTCTGAGTGCATTTGGGGGGTTCCGGGGTTGTCTGTTAGGGATTACAGGCTTGTTTTCTGGATGATTGATGCTGGAGCGGTAGGTAACGTACTATGTCACGGCTGGATGAAAACTTGTTGCAGACAGCTTGGTCTTCACAGGATAACCCTGAACAGAATGGTGAGGAAGCTCTGCGAGAAGGGGATTCTTTGCCAGTGCAAGGGGAAGGGGGAATACACCCTAATGAAGGGGATGTTCAACTGTATGGTGGATGTGAGCGAGTTCCACACAAGGAAAAAGTAATAAAAAGAGTTGATGACTTCAACTCGTCAGAGGAACGCCGCTATTTCATGGGCTTGGCAGAAGAAATAACTAAAGAAGCCAGGCATCATATGGAGAACGGAAGATGGAATAACTTCATGAAGCTACGGCCTGTAAACTGGATGGGGTATCACGAAATATCCGTAACCCCAATACAGGCTGTTCATAGAGGAACGGAATATCTTGCAATAAAAATCCGAAATATGTGTCTTGAGGGGGTTCCTAAAAATGAAAACTGATTTTAAAACCATATCCGTTGGACTTGATGGTTCTTTCCGGGTTGAAATGGATGCCGAGCAGGAGGCTGGTTTAGCCTTTACCTATGAAAAGACTAACTCACGTAAAGTTCTATGGGAGTTGCGTCTTTACAGATGGAATCATTACCCGTTATGGTCTATCAAAGAATTTGCCGCAAAGATTATCCGGAGGGTTAATTCTCTTTACGGGATGCGGTGCGAATCCCGAACAAATATTGCCCTTCTAGGAGTAAGGGGTAAAAATATAAATACGATTGTCGTTTATTCTGATGATCGTTCGGAATGAATCACCCTTCATTCAACATAGAAAACTTCTGGAAGTTCTGCGCCGCTCTTCGTGTGGATACAAAAGAGCTTGGCGAGGTTACGCTTAGCAAAGAAACCCTTCTTGGAACTCAGATTTATTTCATAGAGGAAATTGTTAGGGGAATAAATGAAGGATGTCATTCCTTCGTTTGCCTTAAAGGAAGGCAGCTTGGGATAACCACAATCTGCCTTGCCCTTGATCTTTACTGGCTATTCAAGCATAAGGGTCTAAACGGTTCAATGGTTACTCACGATGAGCCGACCCGAGATGATATGAGGTCAACGCTTTCTATGTACATGGAAGGTTTACCTAATCAATGGAAGGTTCCTGAAGAGATTCATAACCGTACTCAGCTTGTCCTTAAAAACCGATCAAAGTTAAGCTATCAGGTCGCCGGTACACGAAAGAATACTAAGCTAGGAAAGGGCAAGGCTCTTATATTCCTTCACGCTACTGAATGTTCTGAATATGGAGACGAAGAGGGTATGGCATCTCTGGAGGCTTCGCTTGCTCAGGAAAACCCTAACCGCCTATTCATATACGAAACTACCGCACAGGGTTATAACGCTTTTTACGATATGTGGAAGGACGCAAAGGCGTCTATAGCAAAGCGTGCAATATTCATTGGGTGGTGGAGAAACCAGTTCTACAGGAAGTCAAAAGATAGCCAAGAGTACAAAACATATTGGGATGGTAAGCTAACTCCGGAGGAAAGAAAGTGGGTTAATGAAGTTAAAAAGATTTACGGGTTTGAAATAGATGATGAGCAAATGGCTTGGTGGAGATGGTGTCTGAACGAGGTTCAGAGGGATGAAACCCTTATGTACCAAAACTATCCTCCTACAGAAAACTACGCATTCATCAAGACCGGAACAAACTTCTTCAACATCACAAGAATAAACGATGAGATTAAGGCAGCAAAGAGCCTGTCACCTAAAAACTTCCGTTTTGTTCTAAGGCAGAATTTTGAGGAGTCTGAGCTTGTTGAGTGCGGAGAAAAGCTGGCAAACCTGAAGGTTTGGGATAACCCGGTAGCTGGCGGTCATTACGTGATAGGAGCCGACCCGGCTTACGGATCATCCGAGTGGGCGGATAGATTCTGCGCTTCAATATTCAGGTGCTATTCAGATGGAATGGAGCAGGTTGCAGAGTTCAATACTACCGACTGCACAACATACCAGTTCGCTTGGGTAATATGCCACTTGGCAGGTGCGTACTCCATGAATAAAGGTTCAAGCTGTATGCTTAACCTTGAGATAAACGGACCCGGTCAAGCTGTTTGGATGGAAATGCAAAACCTTAAAAGGGTTGCGGCAAACTCTCGATCCGCTGACGCAAGAGGTATCCTAAACGTAGTATCGAACATTCAGAACTTCATGTATAAGAGGCCTGACTCGTTCGGAGCGCCATCTGCATACCATACAATTACAAGCAACCGTGAGAAGGAGAGGATGTTCAACTGCTTCAAAGACGGTTTCGAGAGGGGTATGATTAAGGTAAAGTCTGCGGATTGCATTGATGAAATGAATAACGTAGAGCGTAACAATGGATACCTTGGCGCGCCCGGCAGAGGGAAGGATGACAGGGTTGTTGCTGCTGCACTAGCAACAATATCATGGGTTGATTTTGTGAGAATAAGGCTTGTTCAGATGGGTTTGTCAAAATCCGAGTCCGCATCCAAGGATGTTAACGGGAATTCCGGTGCAGTGAATGCGGTAACTACTTATCTTAAAAAAATAGGGGTTTCCAGAAAATGAAAGATGGCATCATGACTCATGACGAGATACGGTCTATGCTTCGACTGTACACTGGAAAGCCGTGCACGTATCTCAACAAAAACCCAAAGAGCAGGGTAATCAGGAAGTGGGATATTCTCATGCTTTGCGGACTTCATCGGGAAAGGACTGAGGTTAGAAATTTCCTTAGAGGGAAATATAAATTCGGAAAGAAAGTTACAGAAAGGCTTTCAAGAATAATAACCCTTATCCAGCAGGGCAGAATAACCAAAACTCAATACGGGGTTTACCACTTCCACGATGAGCCTGTTGTAGCAGAAATAAAGAAGACGATGAGTATTTCTATTGGTAAGAGCGGGTTATCAATTTCCAACTCATCTCCGATAAAGGAAGAAAAGAGATTCCCTAATTTCAATCACGTTTTTGGAGGTAAGTAAAATGCCGCTACATGATTACGTTTGCTTGGCACACGGAAATTTCGATGCCATGGTTAAAGATGTGGAAAATCTTCCTCCATGCCCACATGGATGCTCTGGAGCTATGGTAAGAAGGGCGTTCATTAAAGCTCCCGGTTTAATATCCGCAAGGACTACAGCATCTGATAGTGCTTTGAGTTCTATAGCAGACCAGCATCATCTTACCAACATGGACAACCAGAACGGAGCTTCATCAGTTCTTCGTACAAACGGCTCTCAGGAGACTCAGGAGGCGTCCATGCGCCGTCAGTTCATGGATACTGCAACAAAGCCTTCCGCTCTTGGCGACAACGTTGTTTCGTCGCTTGGAAGCATGGGTTTTCAAGGGGGGAACTCCCTAAAAGAACTTGCGTCATCCTTGACACAACCCAAGGCTATACCTCATGCTTCGTGGGATGGAAAGTAGAGGGTTAAATGGACATACCAAAAAATCTTGATGGCAGAGAGAGTTTTTATTCTGAACTTATTAGGAAATGCACTGCTACTCAGCAAGAGCGAAGTGCCAACTATGCTCTATTAAGACACTTCTATCTTTTTGGAAGAGGCCCATCAGACGATGAGACTCCTTACAACAAGATATACCCTCACATAGACACGTTAACATCTTTCCTGTTTGCGGCAGAGACAACCAAGTTCTCCATACATCTTGGGCCTCACACTCCCGAGGTTGAGTACCTTAGAATCAAGACTCTCAATAAGGCGGTTAATGACGCTTGGTTGCTGTCTAATGCAGATCAGGTATTCATGCAAGCCCTAACTTGGTCATTGGTGTATCCATCAACATTTATTAAGCTGATAGTTAGAGGGGGAGAGATATTCCCTTTCATGGTCGATCCGGGCAGCTTTGGGGTGTTGAGGGAAGACCTGCCTTTTGCCGATAGGCAGGAAGCTATGGTTCATAGCTACTACACAACACGATCTCAGCTTGAAATTGATATTAAGGATCATCCTAACAGTGTTCAAATACTGGATAACGTACAGACTTCACAAATGCCTCAAGGGGAACAACCTTCAGGTATTCAGAGGTTGTTGCTGACGGCAGCAACACCTAACATGACCGGCAATGTAAATACAGGACTTGATTCAAATATTGACTATGTACCAAAGGTTGACGAAGAGCTTGTTAGGATGCATGAACTTTGGGTGTGGGACACCAAGGATAAGGATTACCGGGTTGTTACCATAACAGATGGTGGAATGACCATATACGACAGGAAGAACTTCTTCCTTAAAGGAGAACATCCATTTGTTCATGTATGCCCAAACCCTATGTATTCATACTTTTGGGGAATGTCTGAAGTTGCAGGAATGATAGGTCTTCAGAAGTGGAGAAACGAGCGCGTTGTTGAAGTAAAGAAGTTGCTTAACAGGCAGGTTAATCCACCAACAGCCCTAACCGGATGGACTGGTATCATGGATGAAATTGCATACGCTGCATTCAACGAGGGTTCTGTTCTATCAACAGATTCATTTCAGGCAAAGGTGGAAAGATTTGCTCCTCAAATACCACAAGAGATTTTTGCGGTGATACATGAAATAGATACCATGTTTTCAGAGCGTTCCGGGTTACAGAACATTCTTATGGGCAAAGGTGAGGTCGGTGTTCGTTCTGGTAGGCAAACGTCGGAGCTTGCAAGGCTTTCTTCTGCAAGGATCAGGAAGCGTGCACTGGTTATAGAGGATGCTCTTGAGGCAATCTCAACCCTGTACCTCAAGTGCATGATGAAATACGACTCTAGGACTTATACTGATGAAGAAGGTAATTCATTTGTTCCAGATCAGTTCGCCAGAGAGTTTGTGGTTAAGGTCGATGCGCACTCGAATAGCCCTCTGTTCATTGAAGATCAAAAGGCGATTGCGGCAGAAATGTTGCAGGCAGGGGTGATTAACAAAGAGAGATTTGTGGAAATGATTAGCCCCCAAGATAAGGAGTTAATTATTAGGGAGCTGAAGGTTATTGAAGAAAAAGAGGCGGCTGCTGCAAAGGCACAACAACAGGCTAAACAGCAAGAAGAAGCGGCAAAGAAATTGAAGTAATTCCCTGGGGAGCAATTCCCCTGACGGCGGGAAAGACCGCTTCCTCCATTTAACCGCCCTTCGGGGCGGTATTTTTTTACCGCTTAAGAATATCTTCCATTGTTTTAATAGCTTCACCGCTTGAAATCATGTCTGGCGTAAATCTTAGAATCCTCCATCCAAGCAAGGATGCTTGGTTGTACTTTACGCAATCCTCGCTAAACCCTTTACCTCTTGTGTGCCTTCCTCCAGACCAAACTCCCCCCTCAACCTCTATAGCAATAAGTTTTTCTGGATAAGCAAAGTCAAACCTCCATTTTCTTACTGGATGAAATTTGAACTCTCTAACAGGGATGGGGAGTCTTGATGCCCTGATGTGAAGGGCTAGAGTTTCTTCTGCATTGCTCATTTCGGCAGTGTCCCACAAAATCCCCCGTTACGTGGCCATTTTTATATAAATCCCGAAAACGACACGCAGAATTGTTAATTTCCGGGATTGGGACAGTTAGGGCAGTGTCCCACAAAACCCCCCTTGACAAGTAAGCGCTAACTAAGTTAGTGTGTACTTACGGTTTGGCTGCATTCCGTTTTAATGTGGCCCTTTTCGTGAAAGGAAGCATCATGGCTCGTAAAGCTCGCAAAGCCTCGCGTAAGGCAAAGCGTAAGTAATTACGCAAAGGCAACCCCTTCGGGGGTTGCCTTCTATTCTCATATTGATGCCAGATGGACAGAAGAGAGAGCATAAAGTATTGACACCTATAATTATTGGTGTAATATTAGTGAGCGCCAACTAACTTAATGTAAGTATGCCATTTGATAAATACAACGCGATGTCTGTAAACACGGAGGGTACAAAACCCACGTATAGGACTTCCGTTGTTGATTACACCCCGTATGCTACTGCTACCGATATGGTTGTTTTGGTTGGAAGCGCAACAAAGACAGTCAAGTTGGTAGAGGTTAGGATTAACGCTGATGCCAATGCCGCCGGAAGTGTGGATTTTTATATCTACAAGAGATTGGCAGCAAATACTGGTGGAACTGCGACTCAGTCAGCCATTGTAACCATGGACTCTCTTGATGTATCTCCTACTGCGGTTGTTAATGTATATTCGGCTATACCCTCATCCCTTGGTTCTGGCTCGATATTTTATGCAGATCACTTAGCCACTCCTGC
>JANYBI010000101.1 GCA_025360875.1 Lentisphaerota bacterium | reverse complement strand
CTTCAGGGTGCGATTCTTTTTTCCCATTAGTCCGGGGGTATCGCAAGACTCAACCCCCGGCTACTGTCTCTCATCCCTCCGGGATGAAGATAGAGAAGCCCTGAAATTCGTGTATTGAGGCTGTAAAAAATGCTTACTCTTAACGCCTCCAGGAAATTGCAGGCTGATTAATCGCCGTATCCATAGTAAACTGCCAGTACTCCTGAAATCATGCCCAGCCTTCGGCAGTCAACGCATCATGCAGTTCATCAGGATGGTGGCGGCACCGGAATTCAATACGGCTGGATTCGGCGTGCGCCTTACTGTAAGGCATACCTTTCGCCATGCGGTTCCGTTCGTGCAATTCGTGCAAAAGCACAAATCCCCGCTCTTTCTCCTCAATGTCATCGTCAATCCAGACTTCTCCCTCCGGAACGAACTCGTAAACGTGCTCATGTCCCCCAGCCGTGAAGTCGATGTCGAACACGCTCCTGACCAGCCGGCCGTTCACAATCCATATGCTTACGCCATTCTCCAGCTTCTTCCAAAGGCGCTCATGCACTTTTTTGGCGTCAGGAAGATCTTTCCCCTTATGCGTAACTTTGAGGATATCTCCTGCACGCCGTCTTTCCTTGCGCTCCAGGAGATCGGCCCGTGTGAGCGCTTCGCCATATGATGCACCTTTCGCCATGAGATCATGCTCCAGCAGCAGATGTTCGATGAAGAACTCGCGTTCATCGTTATCGTCTTCCCGGTCAATCCAAAGCTCATTCTCAGGTATGTATGGATACCTGTAGTGCTGTCCAAAGTTTGTGAATTCCTCGTCGATATGCCCGCGGATATATGCGCCATCGACAATACAGACCTGGTGGTCGCCCCGCTTTTCAACTTTTTTCAGATATGGCGGCTTTAACGAATCTGCCATAGGACATTCTCCTGTTCTGCTTATTCTGGTTATTTTTCATTTTGAGCGAATATCCAATATCCAACACGGAATGTCCAATATCCAAGGAAATTATCACAAATTTTCCTTTCAGCCCTGTTTCTGCTTTTGAATAATATTGAGTTCAGCTCATCAGTTCCCTAAAGACAGAATCAATTTTCTTCTACCGTTGAATGACTTCTTTTTCTCTTCCCTTCATCGGTTGGATATTCCGTGTTGGGTATTGGATATTCAAAAATCCCTGCGATTCTTATTTCCTTTTCAACGGTGCTGGCTTAGCGCACTGCGTATGGCCTCCAGGTAACGCAATCCGTAGACGGTATCCGGTTCAAGATAACTGCTTTCACTCCATTCGTTCCAGGCGTTGACCGTAATAAGCCGAGGTGAAAGTTTCCGCTTGTCGACAAAAGCCATGGCCCGCTGCATGTATTCACAGAAAATTTCGGGGCTGTTATCCGTAATGAGGTCGCACAGTTTCTGGAAACGCGGATTGGTGTCCCATCCCACGGAAACGTGCGGATAGAAAGGCACTGAAAATTCTTTTGCCCATCCATCCCATGAAGCCAGCGCCTTTTCGGCCCATTCCCTATATGGTCCATTGGGCCTGACATAGTGGCACCACTGGTAGTTCGTGAGGCTGTCAAATCCCAAGGCGGATATCGTGTTGTTCTTAGTCCTGCTGCGATCGCCAGGGACCAGCGACACAGACTCCGGAATCAGTCCCCAGAGAATTGCCTGAAGGTGCAAATCCGGAAAACCTGCAGCCCGTGCTTTTCCGCGGAATGAATCAAGTGCTTCGCGTGTGGCCTCGATTCCGCCCAGGCCTTTGATCAGGTTCGTGAGATCATAGGTCGAGAATACCGGCTTGCCATCGATCTTGTAGTAGGACGGATGTGTGAAGAAGCATTCAATGACACGATCCGCTACGATATCGAACGTCCTGCGATCCACGGCCCCGGGGAATACGAGGCGGTTCTCATCAGCCTGTTAAAGGTCCCATCCGGTCGTAGCGTCATGATTTGCCCACATGAGGAAGAATTTCATGCGGTCATTGCCCTTGGCCTTTAGGAAGCCCTTGTTCAGGGTATCCTCGAGGAAAGGCTGATTCTCATACCAGTACCAGTCGAATATGAACGTATTGACGCCGTGTTTCACCGCCGCGTCAATTTTCTTGTCCATCACAATTGGATCAGCCTCATTCAGATATCCCCACTGCGGAACCCGGGGCTGGCAGTGTCCTGTAAATTTCGGTTTCGCCTTCCGGATCGTCTCCCACTCACCCTCGCCATCCGGCATGAACTTTCGCCATCTGGGTTCGTCATGGTAGGCTGGCCAGTAATAGGCGGCAATGTCATATTTGTGATTCATCGTGTTCCCTTATTTTGTTTTTGTCCATAGCATGATACAAAACCGGTTATTCTTCTCCGAAGTAAATTAGCACTTGAGCCGTGAAATGGAAAGACGTCGGCTGATACTTGTCTTTGCAATAATACTTTCCTGAATTTTGAAACCGCTGCTCATCCAATAGGCAATTTCAGTTCCAGATAAATCTGCATTTTACGTCTGCATGAACTTTGAAACCTGGCTGTTTCAGGACTATCTTTCGGCCTTATAAGATCTAAATTTCCGTCCAATCTTTCATCAACTAATATTATAAGAGGCAGGATTATGGGTTTCAGATTCCTGAGGTTGCTGATAATTGCCGCCATATCTGTCAGCGCATCCGTTTTCACATCTTTTGGAGAGGGCGAGAAGCAAGGTCCGGACACAGTAACAGTAGGCAAGACTGTAGATGCCAAGTTCGTGGACTTCGCGAAACGTGTCGAATCAGGCATCAACTCTAAAGATCCCTCGGTAATCAACAGCAATTTCAATTTCGATATCTTTTTCGACAGGATGATGGGCGGCAGGAAGGTGTCAGACAAGACAAAATCCGAGTTCATTGAAGGCTTCTCAAAAAGTTTCGCGTTCGGCAGCAAGCTTGCAGGAACCACAAAACTCAAGCTTCTCAAGATGGAAAAGACCGGAACCGAGACGCGGGCCCTTTTCAGGGCGCTGGATTCCGCATCGGCCCTGGTCTACTTGAATTTCCTGCTATTGGAACAGAACGGGAAAGTCTGCATAGGCGACTTCTATACTGCCACCCTCGGCGAGGATATGAGTGCCGCGATCGGCCGCAATGCGGTTCCTGTGATCGCCAGGTCCGACAGCAGTTTTGTCGGCAAGCTGCTGCAGAAGGAGACTGAATTCTCGAAGAATACCGATAAGCTCAGCCAGATCAACGCAGCGCTCGCCAAACAGGATCCTGACACCGTATTGCGCATCTATGAGGAGCTTCCTGACTGTTTGAAGAACGACAAGATGTTCCTTCTGATGAGGGTGAAGGCGGGCATTCTCAAAGGTGGCGATTCAAAGGAATACAAGGATGCCCTCGCCTCCATGAAGGGAGCAGTGAAGGAAGGCGACAGCAGTCTGGACATGATTCTTATGGATTTCTATTTCCTCAAAAAGGATTACCCCAAGGCGCACGCCTGCATCGAGAACCTGAACAAGATGACCGGCAACACCGATCCTTATCTTGATGCCCTGAATGGAAATATCTTTAAGGCTGAAGGAAAGTTTGTTGATGCGGAAACATCCATTAAAAAGGCCATCCGGCGCGAACCTGCCCTTGAACAGGCGTACTGGAACCTGGTCTCGGTCCAGTTCGCCCAGAAAAAATGGGCTGATTCCATAGCGACATTGGAGTCAATTGAAAAGCAGTTTGGTCAGCAAATGTCATTCGAAAACATGGAAAATGGAAAAGATTACGCTGAACTGGTAAAGACCGAGGAATATCGCAAGTGGAAGGAGTCAAGACTGAAGTCGGCACCGGACACATCCAAAACCCAGCCTCCGCCACCTGTCCAGCCTCCGCCGTCCGATACGTCGAAGAAAACAACGAACGGCACGAAAAAGCCGAGGATGCTGGAACCGAAGTGAGCATGGTTACCGTGCTGCCTGTGGAATTCAGGACATGCTGTCAGGATAAAGGCATTTTGGTTTTAAGAACGCGCAAATCCTCCATGGAGGACTACTACGGACAGGACACTCTTCTCAATTGTACAGGCTCATATAAATGTTATGAGCTTGTTCCTATCGCTTTACCAATTGGACGGCTAGTCCGAAGTTCCTAGGAAAAGTCAGACCCTAAATGCCAACTTACGCATTGATTTTATCTATGATAAAATATTTATAGATCCTTTTATTTAGCGTTATATTTGTACCCATGTAAATATTTG
>JANYBI010000080.1 GCA_025360875.1 Lentisphaerota bacterium | reverse complement strand
CAAGGCGAGAGGATTTAAAACTTTCCAGAACTTCATGGTTATGATTTATCTAGTCACTGGCAATCTGAACTTTACAAAAGTCAATGCCCATTACGAACCACTAACATAAAATAGGAACCCACTCAAAATGAAAACGAACCGGAAATGATATAGAGTGCCAAAGAGATACCATGTCCCGCATTCATCGTGTAAACGATAAGTGGACGTTAAAGAAACAATGGCATTAAAATAACTAATAACTTGAATAACCTAAGCGAATAGGATATATTTAGTACAGGTTTTCAGCAGGATAAGACATATGCCGACAATCTTAAGAATTGGGCCGTATCGGTTTTTCTTTTTCAGCGAGGAAAGCGGAGAACCTATACATGTCCACGTGATCCGGGAACAGACAGAGGCTAAATTCTGGATTAAGCCTGAAGTAAGTGTTTCCAACAACGATGGCTTTGCGCAACACGAGTTGCGGAAAATCATGCGACTTGTCGAAGAAAACAAGGAGTTTATTGAAAATGAGTGGAACAAGCGTAAAGAAAAATGCTGAAGTCAGGATGGTAACTTCAGCGGGGCTTTATCTGACCATAGAAGATAAGGGGTATTTTGCCTCATTCGCAGATTTCCCATATCTTGCCGCATTGCCGTCAACGCAGGTCTTCAATGTCGAGTATTGCGGACACGGACATGTCCGCTGGGATGATGCCGATATTGATCTACACACCAAAATCCTCGCCAATCCAGAAGACTATCCGTTCCATATGCAGACTGTGTCATTTGCCGCTACACAAATGGGTCGTCGAGGCGGTTCGGTCAAGAGTGCCCGCAAAGCGGCCAGCAGCCGTGCCAATGGTCTCAAAGGCGGTCGCCCGTTCAATAAAAGAGAATTGGTTTTAACGTAAAGCCCCAAATATGAAATACAGCAAGGCGAAACCAGGCAGGATATTCGTGATACGTCTCGAGGACGGAGAAATCCTCCATGAGAACATTGAGGCTTTTGCGCGGAAGATGAAGATAAAATCCGCTGCGCTGATAGTCCTCGGAGGGGCCGACAAGTCGAGCAGGCTCGTCGTCGGCCCGGCAAAAAGCCGCGCAAAAAAGATTGTTCCAATGGAAACGGTCCTCGACGATGCCAACGAGATCGCAGGCGTCGGCACAATTTTCCCCGATTCAAAAGGCATGCCGGTACTCCACATGCATGTCGCATGCGGCAGGAAGAAATCTACTGTCACCGGATGCGTCAGGCGCGGTGTCAAAGTATGGCATGTCATGGAGGTAGTGCTCTGGGAACTTGCCGGATCCTCCGCAAGACGCCTGCTTGATCCGGCTACAGGATTTGAGCTGCTCCAGCCATAAGAATCAGGGAAACCGCTATTGCCAGATTTCCAGCATCAAGTTTCCATTATTAGGCATCAAATCCCATTTTGAATTCACCCGTTCGCAAGTTATGTTATTGCGTTAAACATATAAGGAATCATATTTTATGGGCGATATCGAATTAAATGACCAGGAACCCCTGGAAATAAATGTTGAAGCCAGCAACGGGGACAAGCCCGCGAGTATCCAGCGCCGTGACAGCTACTCAGTGCCCCTTCTTGCGCTCAAGGACATAGTTATTTTCCCATTTACGCTCTCTCCCCTGGTAGTCGAAGGAGAGGCTGTAATAAAGATGATCGAAGGCCTTATAAGCGGCGAAAGGACTCTCGCCCTCTTCCCCGAAGTGCCACACCTGAAGGAAAAAGCCATCGAACTGGCGGAACCTGTCATACAGACATTCGATGTCGATGGAAAAGCCATCTGCACCATCGGCGTACTGGCCCGTATAGTGAAAATGCTGAAATTCCCCGACGGTACCGTGCGAATCCTTGTAAGAGGCCTCAAACGGATCCGCTTCCAGAAGAAAATGAACAATGTCGCCCCATACATAGTTGAAGTTAAGGACATCATCGAGGAAAAGAGCGAGGACATCGAGACCATTGCCATGGCAAGGAACGCGATCAAGCAGTTCCAGGAAATAATTTCAACGTCCCCGTTCTACCCCGAAGAGCTGAGAATTGCGATACTCAACATCGACGACAACGCGCGGCTCGCCGATCTCATAGCCGACACGCTCCACATAACCTACATGGAAAAACTCAATATCCTGGCGATGCCCAATCTCCATAACCGGCTCCAGTTCCTGACAATCCTCCTGAACAGGGAGCTCGAGGTCCTGCATGTCGGCTCAAAAATTCAGTCGCAGGTCAGCAATACCCTGGGAAAGACCCAGCGCGAATACTTCCTGCGCGAACAGCTGAGGACTATCAAGAAGGAACTCGGCGACGACTCGAAAAATCCGGACATGGCGGCTATCGAGGAGAAAATGGCAAAGCAGAAACTCCCTGAAAAAGTCGAAGCCACCATCAGGAAGGAGATGGAGCGCCTCGTCATAATCCCCCAGGCTTCACCGGAATACAATGTCGCCTTCACCTATATCGACTGGCTGGTGACAATACCCTGGACAACTTATACAGAGGACAGGATCAACATAAAGGAATCTTCTGCGATCCTGGACTCCGACCACTACGATCTGAAGGACGTCAAGGAACGAATCCTGGACTTCCTGGCCGTACTCCAGCTCAAGAAGGACAGGAAATCGCCCATCCTATGCTTTGTCGGTCCTCCCGGGGTCGGCAAGACATCGCTCGGACAATCCATATCCAAGGCCATGAACAGGAAGTTCGTCAGGATGTCGCTGGGCGGCATCAAGGACGAGGCCGAGATCCGCGGACACCGCCGCACATATGTCGGCGCCCTGCCCGGCAGGATCATCCAGGGCCTGAAAAAGGCGCAGAGCGGAAATCCCGTATTCATGCTCGACGAGATCGACAAGATCGGAAACGACTTCAGGGGCGATCCCGCCTCGGCACTGCTGGAAGTCCTCGACCCGCAGCAGAATTCCGCATTCAACGACCATTACATCGAGCTGGATTTCGATCTGAGCTCAGTAATGTTCATCGCTACGGCAAACATTACCGATACAATTCCGCCAGCACTGCTGGACAGGATGGAGATCCTCCGGCTCCCGGGCTATACCATGATGGAGAAGAAACAGATCGCCTCGCGTTTCCTCATCCCGAAACAGCTCAAGGAGAACGGGCTTGAACCCGGACAGAGCTACATGCCGGTCAAGACTGTGGAAAACATTGTCAGCAAATACACCCGCGAGGCCGGTGTCCGCAATCTCGAAAGATCCATCGGCACTGTTTTCAGGAAAATAGCCAGGAAGATCGTGGAAAAGGAAATCCCTGCCGACAAGAAGATTCCGATAAAACCGAATGACCTCAACCAATATCTTGGCCCGCAGAAATTCTTCATGGACGAGATCGAGCTCAAGCCGGTGATCGGAACCGCAACTGGAATGGCCTGGACCAGCGCAGGCGGCTCCGTGCTTGCCGTCGAAGTCACGAACATGCCCGGAAAAGGCAATCTCAAACTGACCGGCTCACTCGGGGAAATCATGAAGGAGAGCGCTGAGACCGCTTTCAGCTTCATCAAGAGCCATCAGCAGGCGCTGGGAATAAAGGCGTCGGTCTTCACGGACAACGATTTCCATATCCATATCCCAGACGGCGCAACTCCGAAGGACGGCCCGTCGGCAGGTATCACAATAACCACGGCACTGGTCTCGCTCCTCAAAAACCGGCCATCCAAGGCCCGGACCGCCATGACAGGGGAAATCACGCTGCGCGGCAAGGTCACTCCTGTCGGCGGAATAAAGGAGAAGGTCATATCCGCCCTTGTTGCAGGAATCCGCACCATCATACTCCCGGACAAGAACGAGAAGGATCTCGACAACATACCCGAAGAAGTCAGGAAGCATGTGAAATTCGTTTTCGTGTCCGACATCATGGAGACGTTGAACTACACGCTGGGGCTCAAGGTGGCCGTCGGGAAAGTCGCCGACAATGTCAAACCTGCAAAAGCCAAACATACCAGGAAGAAATCGAAATGAAAGAAAAACTTTTCAGGTGCTTCCCAGGACTCCTGGCGTTCCTTGCTTTTGCTGCGTTCAATTTTTCATCTGTAGCTGAAGATATTTCCGGCGCAAAACTCGAACCCGCTGAATTCCTGAAGATATCCAGGCGCCCTCCCCTCGAGGAATCCTGGGCGCAAATGCAGGGCGAGATATCCCATAAGCGAGGCTCGGAAGGCACCATAAGGCATCCGATCTATCTCGGGATCAGGTTCACTCCGGAACGCACACTCGCACAGGTCGTGGCAAATAAAAATGAATTCTATACTATCGGTCAGTCATATTCCGACAAGCCGGAAAGCACGAGCGTAATCGTCAACAGGCCCGACAAGGATAAATCAGTCCTCGCATTCTGCGGAATCCGCCCGGAAGACCTTACTCTCTCCTTCATGTACTGGCCGTTCCAGAAGGAACTCAAGAGCGATGAGATCAGCGGTTTCCCATGCAGGATCTTCCAGCTGCAGAATCCTGACACCAAGGAATCTGCAATAGTCTATATCAGCACGCAGTATTTCTTCCCCCTGAAGG
>JANYBI010000767.1 GCA_025360875.1 Lentisphaerota bacterium | reverse complement strand
AGAAAGACCTTTAAGGAGAGAACCACGAGCGGTAAAAAGAAGACCCAAACCCTATCAACTTATGACCTCTCCAAGACATGTCTTCATGGAAATCCAACACATCAAGAGGTACAGCAAAACTTGCTTAACTTAGCGCCATTCGGGCGTAACCCCATATTCACTTGAAAGTATGTCGGGTTTTAACCCGACGGGTGGTTGGCGGTTTAAAAACCGCCCTACTTATTGGGAAAAATCTCCAGCTTAACGCTTGCTTATTTATGCTTGACCCACGCTCATCAGCTATTATTTCTGACGCTGTGTTTAATAATATGTTAACTTGCAAATACCATGATATTAAATGATATTATGGCATTATTTACAGAAACCAATCGGGGGGATATTTTATGGATTGCAAAAAGGAAAGCTGCCGTTCACATAAAAATTTTCCCACAGGAAAAATTTTTACCTTGATCGAGCTTCTGGTGGCGTGCCAGCCGAAGTTACCCGTTAGGGGACGTAGGCCAATTCGACCAAAGCTCTTTACTTTGATCGAATTGCTTGTGGTCATTGCGATAATCTCTATCCTCGCAGCCCTGCTTCTGCCCGTGCTTAGACAGGCAAAGGAAAAGGCCAATTGCATACGCTGCATGAACAATATTCGCCAGGGTGGAGTTGCTGTCCTTTGCTACGCCGTCGACGCCGGCGACTTTCCGGGCAATCCCGACTGGAACCCATGGGGACTCGACGTTGCCAAGCCTGCCTGGGACATAGGGCGCGGCGGAGGTAGCGGTCTGGCAACGGATTATGGTCAGGCCCCGGACGGTTTCAGCGGTTACTCCTGGTACACTAAAATGATTGACGCCGGATACTGTACTAAGGAGGTGCTGCATGAGACCAGCCCCCTCCTGGAATCAAACGGCAGCTGGTATTCCCCTACGGGCAAGGACAGCGTGGTCGGTGGCGAATATCGTTCCGCCTACCAGTATGCCGGCCCAGGTACCGATTCCTTCCGTGCTTATATTTGGGGCTGGAGCTGGGGATACAGCGACAGCAATTATGTTGCCCCAAGCCATTTCGCTACGCTTCGGCCGCGGAGTGTGCATGTGCGGTATGACAACCTATGGGACTGGATGGATCCTCTGCTCGGCAGCGACGGCTCCAAACAGGTGCTGCTTTCATGTCCGCGCATGTTCCACATCATCGCCTGGCCACAGAGTACCGTGCACGACCCGCATGGCAATTACAATCTCGTAAGTGCTCCGCAGGCAGGCGAGCAATGGTGGGTGCCGGCCCTGGAAAAGAAGGCCGTACACCGCCTCTACGTTGACGGCCATGTCAGGTATATTTCCAGCAGAAGCGCGACGGATGACTGACGACAGGCGCTTGCCTGTAATTTCTTTCCCGATGTAGTGTCGTCTGTTCCAGACGAGATCAATTTCCCTTGTCCGTCACAGACAAGAGAATTAAGATTCTTCGCCGAGACCCAGCCATCCGGCGGGGCAGGCGGCGAACGCTACATCATGTCATTGCCGGCGGGACGCCAGCGTTCCAAAAGACACAGGCAAGACCTGTACTGAGCTTGTCGAAGTATGCCTGTATTACATTGCCCCGAGCGCATAGTGCCTCTGGGCGCTCCGTGATAAAACAGTTTTGTTTCAACCCGGATTCAACCCTCAATAGTTATAGGGTACAACCTCGAAATAGGCTTTCGGATGCTGGCATATCGGGCATTTGTCCACGGATTTCGTGCCTTCGTGCGTGAAACCGCAGTTGCGGCAGCGCCACTTGGTCTTTTCCTTCTTCTGGAAGACAGCGCCTTCCTCGACGTTTTTCAGCAGGATCTTGTAGCGTTCCTGATGTTCCTTTTCGATCTTGCCAATACCTTCGAAGATGCGGGCGAGCTCGGTGAATCCTTCGTCACGGGCTTCCTTCGCCATCCGGGGATACATGTCGGTCCATTCGTCGCCTTCGCCGGCGGCTGCCGCCTTGAGGTTCGCAATCGTGTCGCCTATGCCGGAGAGGTGCTGGAAATGCAGTTTGGCATGTTCCTTCTCCTGTTCGGCAGTCTCAAGGAAGATGGAGGCGATCTGTTCGTAGCCTTCCTTTTTTGCGACAGACGCGAAATAGGTGTATTTGTTCCTGGCCTGTGATTCTCCGGCAAACGCCGCCATCAGGTTCTTCTCGGTCTTGCTGCCTTTTAACTCCGCCATGACATATCCTCCTGTAGTTGGAAATTATCCGTTGATGCATGAAGATACATTCCTCTTACCAGATTTTCAAAGAAAAATCCTCCAGCCGAAATTATAAACCACAGAACACACAGAATACACAGAAAACATTAACCACGAAACACACTAATCACACGAAAATAAATCATAGTTAAGGTTTTGCTACGCAAAAACTTGACAATAGCCCATTTAATAAACGTGCAGAAACACAACAAGATGACGGATAGTATTGCAGATAGGACAAATCATGGGAAATCGAATTTTTACTCAGTGGCTTTGTGCCTTTGTGCGAGATAATTCCAGCCATAGGCCGTGCAAGTAAAGCAAGAAGTTTATTGAAAACTTTTGCCATGGCGGCTTGACACATAGTTCATAATAGTATAAGCTAAATATAGACTAAAAGAAAAATCAATGAACTAAGCGCCATGATCAACGCCAAGCAGAGCAATATCCTGTCACAGGTCAGGATGGAAATAGTCGGCGGGAAATATCCCCCGGGTTCCAAGCTTCCCACGCGCGATGATCTCCAGCTGCGGTTCAATGCTAGCAGGCAGACCGTCCAGCTTGCCATGAACAGCCTGATCCGCGACGGATTCGTCTGCACGAACCGGTCCGGAGGGACTGTCGTTGCGGAAAATCCGCCGCACCTGAACCACTATGGCCTAGTCTCGGGCATACCGTTCTCAGGCTCCCGTTTCGCCATGGCGTTCCAGCAGGCCGCCCAGAAGATCGCAGGCGGAGGTCCGATGAAATTTTCCTCATATTGCTATGATGGCGGGCACATCCAGTCCGAAGGCTACAGGCGTCTCATGTCGGATGTGGAGGCGCACAGGGTGGCTGGACTGATCTTCATCGCGCCCCCATACCATCTTGAAAGGACACCAGTCCTGGAGCAGAAGGATCTGCCGAGAGTCGCCATATGCGATCCGGAATGCTATCCGGATCTCTGCCATATGAATTTGAATTGCCGTAATTTCATCGAGAGGGCCGTGGAGCATCTGATGAAAAAAGGGCGCAGGAAGATCGCCCTGATCGGCGCATATATCAACAGATGGGCGGTCGAAGAGGACACAGCCTATCTTGAGAAGAAGGGCGTGGGCAGGGGGATGTGGGTCCAGGCATGTTCACCGGACTATCCATGGTCGGCGCATCAGGCTGCGATGCTTCTCATGGGGATCTCGGAAAAAAACCGCCCGGATGCCCTGATCATACGCGACGACCATCTGGTCGAGGCGGCAACCGAAGGTCTCCTCCATTCGGGAGTGAGAGTTCCGCAGAACCTGGAGGTTGTCGCGCACTGCAATTTCCCGGACCGTTCCCCGAGCAGTGTGCCGGTGACACGTCTTGGAATGGACTGCCAGGATGTCCTTGCACGTTCCATCAGATGCCTGGTGGCGCAGCGCGAGAAGAAGAAATTCCAGAAGGATACGGATATAAGACCAGTTTTCGAATCCGAACTGCCATTGGCGGTTTCCGCAATAAACATATAGAAAGGAAGAAGAAAATGAGCAAGCAGATAGTTGATCTCAAGGATTGCAGGTTTGAAGTCGTTTCTGAAAAAGGCGAATTCGTAGGACTTGGACGGATCTGGATCGGGAAGACATTGGTACGCTCGGGACGTCTTCCGCTCAGATGCTTCATGCAGACTTTCACGGGACTTGAGCTTTCCAGGCTGGATCTGAAGAAGATCGTCAAGGGAAAAAACGAAATCCGCATCTGCCTTGAAGCCAACTTCAAAAAGCTTCCGGTCAAGCTCATGCGCGACCACAGCTTCGATCCGATCCATGAGGTAGGCGACTGGGACAAGGATCCTGTCGCCGGCACCGCGAAGCTAGATCTCGTCCTAAAACAGGCCAAGGACACTTTCAACGGGACCGGCTTCGAAGGATTCTCATACCACTGGGAATACGCCAGCGCTGATGTGCCGGCCTTCTGGTTGATGGACATGGCGAGCTGGGAACTCGACGGCGACATAAGCGGCGCCACGGCTTATTCGCAGTCCTCATGTTCCTCTCCCGCCATCAAGTTCGACCGGAAAAACTCCTGGACCACCGAAGGAATACTGTTCTTCCTCATCGAGGGCGGCAACCAGAATCCGGTGATGACCCACAATCTTCCGCGCTGGGCCGGACACGGTTCATTCGACTACCAGTTCAAGGGCGGCAGGACTCTCATCGGCGTCTTTGAGAAGCTCGAGCTGATACGTTCCGTTGTTGTGCGCGATGCGGGAAAACCGGAACTGAAGGTCTTTGACAAGCACATTTTCGACCAGACGAAAAAATATGCGACTTCCGCAAAGAAGATACTCATCAACTCGGCGCCGAAAACGGAAACAGACCAGAAGAACCTGTGGACCTGGGTTTCAGACGAAGTCGATACCAGGGCGCGCGCCGAGTTCGGACTGAGGGATTTCCCCATAGTACCTACGATAGCCCAGAATTTCTGGTGCAATTTCATGGTTGACAGCTACTACAAGGATCTGCTGCCTGCGGCCGTCAAGCTCGGGGTCAAACGCCTCTTCGTGGACAATCTCAAGAAGTCCGCATTTACCGAGTCCGCGCCGATGCCCGGAGTGTTCAACTGGAACATGTGCTGCGGACATGAGTACGAGCTGTCAGAAAAGCTCGGAGGCACGAAAAAGGTCAAGGCCTTTGCCGACGAGTGCGCGAAGCACGGCATAGAGGTGCTGAGCTGGACGAACAACGACCAGGCGCTCTCCAGTCCGCTCAACAGGTCGGAACGGTCGCTGGGCAAGGAGTGCTGGTATGTGCTGCTCGAGGATTCGCGCCAGAAGTACGGCGGCGCCTACATGGGCTGCATGAGCGTGCTCGACTTCAGCTGTCCTGAGGCGAAGAAATATTTCCTCGACTCGCATGTTAAGATCCATAAGGAGACCGGCACGCATTTCTTCTTCGACAGCTTCTACAATCTGGCCTTCATGGCGATAAACTATAATGAGATGGCGCCGCGGACCATGTGGCGCGGCCTACTGGACCTGTTCAAGAAGGCGCAGGACAAGGGCGTGACCTGGACGATCGAGTCCTTCGGCCCCTGGACACAGCCGATGCACGGGCATCCTTCCAGCTACAACATGGAAACCATATTCGCCTGCTACAAGGTCGGCATGGGCAACGACTACACCACTGTTCCCGGAACACAGGCATTGAAGGATCTCAACCCGAAAGGTGCCGACGGCCTCTATTACCAGCTCGCCAACAAGGCGTGTCTCGGAATACCTCTTGAAATTGACGGCAAACGCATCGATACGGTCTGGGGCGATGACTTCAGGCAGGCTCTTGCCGATTATCACGCGGTCATGTCGGACATGAAGCGCCGTTATATGCAGGAGGACGGGCTTTCCGTCCTGTGGCACGATGAGAAAGGGAAGAAGGCGACAGTCTTCAATTTCAAGAAACGCAGTGTGGCTCTGCCCGGGAAAGTCTACGATGTCACTGCCGGCAGGGCGTTGCCGAAATCGGATTCATACGTCCTTGAAGCTCTGCATACCTATGCGATAAGCGGGGTAGAACTGCCTACGACAATAAAATAAAAAGGAGTCGTGTTATGAATGACAGGCTTCGCTGGGGAATATTGGGAACCGGACTTATCGCCAAACGTTTCGCCAAAGGCGTCAAGGCCTCCGATACTGGAGAACTCGTCGCTGTAGGCAGCCGTTCCAGGAGCACGGCTGAATCCTTCGCGAAAGAGTTCGAAATCCCGCGTGCATATGCCAGCTATGAGGAACTGCTCGCCGACTCCGGCGTGGATGCCGTCTATGTCTCGACACCGCATCCGATGCATGCGGAATGGACAATAAAGGCCGCGGAGGCGGGCAAGCATATCCTGGTGGAAAAACCTATCGGCATGAACACGCCGGAAGCGCTGGCGATGATCGACGCCGCCCGCGAACATGACGTGTTCCTGATGGAAGCTTTTATGTACCGGTGCACGCCGCAGACCCGGAAGATTGTGGAAATCGTCCGTAGCGGTGTTCTTGGGGAGATCCGGATGATCCACGCCTCATTCAGCTACAACACGAATGCGCCAGCCGACAGCAGATTCTTTTCGCAGGCTCTCGGAGGAGGGGGAATATTGGACGTCGGCTGCTATCCGCTGTCGATGGCGCGCCTGATCGCAGGTGCCGCCACCGGCAAACCGTTCGACGAACCTGCCGAACTGAAAGGCTGCGGCCATCTCGGCGTGACCGGCACGGACGATTGCGCTGTCGCGTCATTGCGTTTCCCCGGCGGGATATGTGCTGAACTTTCAACCGGACTGCGGGTCGCGCAGGAGGAGGTCGTCTGGATCTACGGTTCCGAAGCAAGCCTTTTCGTGCCTACGCCATGGGTCGCCGGATACGGATATTCCGAGAGCAAGCTGATCCTGCGCAAGAACTATGCCGCAGATTCACAGGAAATAATTGTGCGTCACGACAAGGATCTCTACGCAGTCGAGGCTGATGCTGTTGCGGCCTCAATCGAAAAGCGCCAGGCGCCGGAAATGAGCTGGGACGACTCGCTTGGAAACATCCGCGCCCTGGACCGCTGGCGCAGGGAGATCGGACTTGTCTATGATCTTGAGAAACCGGAGAACGCATTACAGACGATCACGCACCGCCCTCTCCGGAAATCTGCGGACGCCCCGATGAAATACGGCAAAATCAAAGGTCTGGAAAAGCCCGTTTCACGTCTCGTGTTCGGATGCGATTCCAACAACACCATGCCTGACACCTCGATCATGCTGGACGAATTTTTCACACGTGGCGGAAACGCTTTTGACACTTCGTACGCCTATGGAAACCCCAACGGGGCACCGGAAATCAATCTTGGCTCGTGGGTACGCCAAAGAGGAGTCCGTGATCAGGTGGTCGTCATCGAGAAAGGTGCGAACTTCGCAAAAGGAAATCCCGAAGGGCTCACCTACGAACTTGTCCACGGCCTTGAACGCCTGCAGATGGACTGCGTGGACATCTACATGATCCACCGCGACAATGAGCAGGTGCCGATCGGCGAATGGGCTGATGTGCTCAATGAAAATCTCAAAGCCGGACGCATGAAAATCTTCGGTCTTTCGAATTTTTCAATTCCGCGTCTCAAGGCGTTCGATGAATATGCCCGCAGCAAAGGGCTGGCAAGTTTCAGCGTGGTCAGCAACCAGCTCAGCCTGGCGCGCGTGCTGGCGCCGCTCTGGGACATGCATCTGGTATCCTCGTCTGATTGCGAATCTCGCAAATGGTTTGAAAAGACGCAGACGCCGATGTTGTCATGGTCGAGCCAGGCGCGCGGATTCTTCACGGACCGCGCCTCCAGGGAGAACAAGTCTGATCCGGAACTGTGCCGCTGCTGGTACGGCGAGGAGAATTTCCGGCGCAAGGAACGCGTCAACGAACTGGCGAAAAAACGCGGCGTGGAACCGATCAACATCGCGCTTGCCTGGGTTCTGAATCTGCCGTTTCCGACGTTCCCGCTCATCGGTCCCAAGCGGCCTGCCGAGATCAGGAGCTGCCTGGCCGCGCTCGAAGTGAAGCTGAGCCCTGATGAAATGAAATGGCTGGATCTGGAGGCGTGAATTGAATTCAATAAATCATGAAAATCCTGTAATCCTGTCTAAAAATATCTACGTTCTATAATACTAAGAACTTAAATAAAGGAAAAGTTGGATGAAAAATTTTGTCAGCATAAACTCGAAAGGGCAGTTTGAGCTCGAAGGTAAACGCTGGTATTGCAACTCGGTGATCTACTACGGGCGTTTTCCCGGTGCATGCGGTCCCGACTGGTGGCGCGATGGCCGCTGGGAATTGAACGCCAAGGAACTCGACCGCGATTTCGGGCGCATGTCGGACGTGGGCATCAACCATGCGGCGATGTTCTTCCACAACGACATGTTCTTCGAAAACGGCCGTGTCATTCAGCAGAGCATGGAGCGCATGGACACGATCGTGGAGTCCGCGAAGAAGGCTGGCGTACGCATCAGCATTTTCATCGGACCTTTCATCGACACGCCAGCGGCCTACAAGCAGATCTCCGGACGCGAATGGGAGTTCGACAACCGTTTCCTTCCTAGCTTCAATCCTGCGCTGCATGAAGCATATGTCATGCAGATGAAACCGTTCGCCGAACGGTACAAGAATGAGCCGACGGTGATGGCGTATACCGACCGCATCGACCGTTTTCACAAGGGATTCGACAACGTCTCAATACCGTTCAACCTGAAGGACGAATGGCATTCCTGGCTGAAACAGCGCTACGGAACATTCAAAGGACTCATTGATGCGATGGGTGGACCTGACGCGCTTGAAAACCGTCCGCGCGATTTCAATGAAGTGATGCTTCCGCAGGAAAGCAAGTGGAACGGTTCCCTGCGCAATCCGCTCAGCTACGACTACATCCTCTGGCAGAAGAAAAGCATCGGGGAGGCGCAGGCGCGTTTCGATGCGGCAATAAGGAAAGTGGCGCCATCGCAGTTCATCTGGACTCCGTTCGAGGGCAACACGAACACCTGGGCAATGCTCGACGGTTTCTCCCCCGAGACAAAACTCCTGCAGGCGGTCTGGATGGAATATTATTTCTTTGAGATGACCCGGCCAAGCTATGTTCAGCCGTTCGAGGAATGGGTGCATACCCGCGAAGTGCACCACGCACGCCTCTCGCACCAGGTTCCTGTAGTCTACAACGCGGCCTATCTCATGGCGAGGTTCCTCAAGAAATCTGTCCAGCAGCCAGTAGTAATCTGCCATGGCGGCTGGCAGGATTCCCCTGCGTACGGGACTGAGACGCTCGAACAGCAGGCCGCAATCATCGACCGCGTGAACGCCGCCTGTCTTGCGGCCGATGCCGACGGCTGGCATTACTGGAACTGGCGCGACGACAATGCCTCATGGTGCGCGCACCAGAAAGAGCGTTTCGAGAATCCCACCAAGTATTTCTTCCAGGGAGAATCCCTTGGCATGAATGATTTCAACGGATTTCCAAAGCCTGTGATATCGCTTGTGTCCCGGTATTCGCGCGAGGCGGCCCGGAGGGCGGACGAAAACCGTCCGGTGAAGAAAAGCGACGTGATGGTGCTGTCATCTTCGCCGCGCATGTACAGCCTGTTCCGACGCATGGCGCTGCCGACGGCATGCGCAGTGAACGGCGCCTTTGCGCGGATCGGCGTCGAGCCGGACTACTACTGGAGTTCGCAGAACGACATCCATATTTCGCAGGAGACGCTGGACTCGTACAAGTTTGTGGCGATAGCCGACAACATGTACGAACGCGATTTCCGCGACATGCCGGACAAACTGCTCTCATATGTCGAAAAGGGAGGCGTCCTCTATTTCCCGCTTGACCGATATGACTCCTTCAAGGACGAGCATGGCGTGGCATACTCCAACGCATCGCTTGCCAGATTGAGCGGCGTAGATCCGAAAGGCGTGGAAGACTGGCCGGACGCGAAGATACCCTGTACCAACTGGCCGTACCCGACTCCGGCTTCGCAGGAGGCGAACATGGATGTCCAATGCTTCCCCCGCCTGCAATGGGGCATCTGCCCGCAGTTCCGCCATCTCGCCCCGTATCCTGAAAAACTGAGCCTTCTCGGATTCCGTTCAACTGATGACGACACCTTCACTCCGGTCCCGGCCCTGGTCAAGGGCGCGGAAGTGATCGCAGTCGGGAAATTCCCCGCAGGCTCGCGTCCGTTCCTGTACCGCCACCGGATAGGGAAAGGATGGGTTTATGTGAACACCTGGACCAACAATGTCTTCCGCGACTGCGAGACACGCCAGGATTATGGCGGCTGGGAATTTGACTGGATGCTGGACATCCCTCTTGCCACCAGCGGCGCGCGCGACGTAGACTTGACAAAAGGCGCGTCAATCTGGCTGCGTAACACATGGGGATATTTCTGGAAGCAGATGTGAAGGAGCCGGCGATGAAAATAAAATATATCCGCGGGATGTGGGGGATGGAGCAGCCGACCCTCGAAGCCAATCTCAGGATGATCAAGGAGGGCGGTTTCGACGGAGTGGAAATGGGTGCTCCGGAGGACAAGAGGCGGCGCACGGAACTGCGCTCCATCCTGGACGACCTTGGCCTGGATCTGGTCGTCCAGCAATGGACCTTCGGCAGTTCGCCCGGGGAGCATGCCCGGAGCTTTGAAGAGCAGTACCGCAGGGGCGTCGAACTCAACCCGCTCTTCGTCAATTCCCAGACCGGCAAGGACTACTATACGACAGCCGAGAACATGCTCCTCATAGATGCGGCCCGTGAACTCGAGGAAAAATGCGGATTCCAGGTCATGCACGAAATCCACCGGGGACGGGCGACCTTTTCCACTGTGGCGACGATGGCCCTGATCGAGGCGATGCCGGAGATCAGGCTCACCGCCGATTTTTCCCACTGGTGCTGCGTGCATGAATCGCTGCTGCAGGATCAGGCTGAGTCCGTCGAACGGGCGATCTTGCATAGCTGCCACATACACGCCCGTGTCGGCTATGAGGAAGGGCCGCAGGTGAATGATCCCAGGGCGCCGGAATGGAAGCAGGCGCTTGAAGCGCATATGCGCTGGTGGCGGAAGATCGTGGAGCATCAGCGGGACGAGGGGCGCAAAGTCCTGACGATCTGTCCTGAGTTCGGACCGCCTGAATATATGCCCACATTGCCATACACCCGGCAGCCTCTGTCCAACCTGTGGGAAATCAACTGCCACATGAAGGATCTGCTCAAGGATAGCCTGGCTCAAAAATAAGGAAGAGGTAAAATGAAAAGAAGCCTTGTCAAAGTCGGCAAATGCCTGGCCTCCAGGAAAGAGGTGAAGATCGTCATGTACGGCGACTCCATCAGCGAGGTCGGCAGGACTCCTAACTGGTTTGGCGGCGCTTCGTCGGCGGAAAAAAACTGGGGACAGCGTCTCGGTGGAATGCTGCGCGCAAAATATCCTTTATGCAAATTCTCCGTTTCAAACTTTGGAATTGGCGGACAGAACGCCTACGAAGGTCTTGGCAGGATGGACTGGCTTGGTCAGTTCAAGCCCGATCTTGTGATCATTGAATTCGGAACGAACGACTGCGCGTTTCATCTTCTTCCGCCGGAAGTGACAGGATTTGCGGTAGGGCAGATGATAGATGCGATCAGGGCGATACACAAGGCCGACGTGATGGTTGTCCTGCCGACAGGTGAAAATCCGAAATGCAGCGGGTTCATGCATCTTGACGAGACACGTTGCGAAATTCGCAAAGCTGCGGATGCGCGCGACGTCCAGTGCGTTGACATCCTCGGGAATATTCTGAAGGCCACGGACGGCGGCGCTCGCTGGGCCGAGTTCCACGGCGGCGAGAAGGACTGCCATCCGAACGACAAAGGGCACGAAGTCTGGGCGACTGCCGTGTTTGATGCTATTGTTTCCATTGAGGCAATTTCAAAATTGCCTCTTTTGAGCTGATTTCTAAAGTTGGAGTTCACAGCTTTAGCGTGTGTAAACTATTAAATGCCAAGACACACTAAAGTTGTGAACTCCAACGAAGTGTATTGCCGCAACAACCGTTTTGGCAATTTTGAAATCAGCTCCATTATATTAAGGAGAACTTGAGTGACTAAGAAAGCTACATTGCTTATTTTCCGCGAACCAGGTTTTCCGGTTGCGGATTCCGCGCATGTTTCGGAAGCCGCGTTGAAATCTGCGCTGAACCCACTGGGCAAAATCATCTGGGCCGATGCCGGATCCCTGCCAGCCGCACTGGCGGCCAAGCCTGATCTATTCATAACTCCGTACGGTTCCGCGTTTCCAAAAGAAGCCTGGCCTTTTATTTTGGAATTCCTTAAGCACGGCGGCCACTGGCTGAACCTAGGCGGCGCCCCTGTGACGCGGCCGGTCCGCCGTGAGGGAAACGGATGGCATCTTGAAACCGCGCAGACTTCCTACGGGAAAGAGCTGATGATCCGCCATACGTTCGAAATCGAACTGCCGTCAGGAACCCAGCTTTCTGTGCCTGAGGCAGTGGCGCCTCTGGCAGGAGTTGCGAAACTCGCAGATATTTTGCAGAAGCGACCGCCTTCCCGCGCCTGGGCTCTTCAGGTGTTGCTGACCCATGGCACCGGTATCATGTCCGGAGAAATAGGATCCTCAGGAACTCGCGATGCAGTTCTGCGCCCGCTGGTACATGCATCTGCAGCAGATGGACGTATCCTGACGGCGCCGGTGGTGGCGATCGATCACGTGAACGGATCTTTCTCCGGTGGCCGCTGGATTCTCGCCAGCTGCAATGTGAACTGGACATCTGAACTGATCGGAGCATTGGCGCGCGTGGCACTGGTGCCGCTTGTGGACATTTTTGCCAGACCGGGATTCGCTTCCTATTCTATCGGAGAAACTCCCACCGCTTCAGTCAGAGTTTCAACGTCCGCGCCGCAGAAACTCGAGCTGAACTTGCGAATCTCGCAAATCGACAGCGGTAAAATGATCCTTGAAAAACGCGGTACGATCACCGCAGGCGGAGCCGATGCCTGGCTTTACACGGAGCCAATGAAAAATCTGAAACCGGGATTTTATCGCATATGCGCAGAAGCGCATTGTGCCGGATATGGCGTCGTTGCAAGAGCGGAAAACGGGTTCTGGATCGAACCGGAAGGTCTGATCATTTCTCCAGCGCCTATCAAAATTGAAGGCGATTATTTCCACCGGCACGGAAAACCGTTTCCTGTGACCGGAACGACATACATGTCCACAGTTACCCATCGCAGCTGGATGTTCGAGCCGACACCGCTTGCCTGGGAAAAAGATTTTGCCGCCATGAAGAGCGCCGGAGTAAACGTGGTGCGTACCGGACTCTGGATGGGCTGGAAAAGGGCGATGACCGAGCCGGGTGCCATGGACGAAGGCGTCATCCGCGCCATGCGGGCATTCCTGCTTTCCGCCGCCCAGCACAACATGCCGGTGATAATGACTCTGTTCGCGTTCCTGCCGGAAACATGGACCGGCGCCAATCCGTATCTCGATCCCGCCGCAGTGCAGGCGCAATGTTCTTTCGCCGCCGCACTTGCACGCCGCATGTCGGACGTTCCGCATCTTCTCTGGGATCTCATCAATGAACCGTCCATCGCTTCTCCACGCCATCTGTGGAGCTGCCGTCCGACTGCTGACAGGTTCGAGACCGAAGCCTGGAGTCGCTGGCTTGCAGGACAGGGCGTCAGCGATGACGAGTGGCGCGAACGCTGGCGCATTACATCCAGCGACAATCTTGGCCTGCCACGTCTTGAAGAGTTTGAGGACCGGCACAACTGGGATGATGCAAAACCGCTGCGCTGCATGGATTTTGTCCGCTTCGCCCAGGAGATCTTCAGACAGTGGGCTGCAACAATTTCCGGTACTCTGCGCGCCTGTGCAAATCCGCCGCAGCTGATCACGGTCGGTCAGGACGAAGGTGGTACAAGCACCAGTCCGTCGCCACATTTCCATGCTGATGCGGTTGACTTCACCTCCAACCATTCCTGGTGGCAGAACGACGATCTGTTATGGGATGCGGTTGTCACCAAGGTTCAGGGCAAGCCGCATCTTATGGAGGAGACCGGGATCATGTTTGCGGAGACAGCCGACTCGCTGCCGTACCGCACTCCTGAGTTCGTCGCCGGTCTGCTGGAACGCAAAATGGCACTTGCATTCACCTGCGGCGGAGCCGGTGTCATACAGTGGCTGTGGAACACCTGCATCTACAACTATTCCGACAATGAGGCCGGTATCGGCCTGCTGCGCGCCGATGGCGGTGAGAAACCTGAACTGCAAGTTTTCCGGCGCGTTTCCGCGTTCACGGCGCGCAACGCCGGACGGTTCGTCGGGCGGAAAGCGGAACGTGTCGCAGTCATAATTCCGCACAGCAATCTTTTCAGTGTTCGCGAAACGGCCTCCGCGACGACGCGCCGCTGTGTCCGGACTCTTGAATACCGGCTTGGTCTGGCGACACGCGGCGTCAGTGAATATTATCCCGAAAAACTCGGTGATGCCAGCCTTATCGTGCTGCCGTCGCCGCGCATCCTGCGGCAGGAATGCTGGCTGGCGATTCTGGAAAAAGTGAAAGCTGGAGCTACGCTGCTCCTTACTGGATATTGCGAGGCGGACGAATACTGGCGTGAAACTTCACGGCTCGCAACCATGGGCATTCCGCAGAAACCGGCTCCGGTGATGCATGAGGAGCGGATTAAGCTGCACTGGACAAAGACGGATGTGGAATTACATGTCGCCATGCCGATACAGTCGGGAGTCATACAGAAATTCCAGAAGGCCGTGGACGTCGGTGGCGGTCCGCTTGCCGGACGCGTGATCAAATATGGCAAAGGAAAAATACTGTTCTGTCCGGTTCCGATCGAACACGCGCTTGCCGAGGAACACACGGAAGCCGTCTACCGTCTCGCCGCCGATGCGGCCGGACTCGTCTGCGGAAAGCGTGCGGAATTCGCAGATGGCGGACCCGGACTGCTGGTCCGTCCGGTAGAATTTGCGGAATCCGCATTGTTCATCCTGGTCAATGAATCAGACTGTGGACAGACGGCGAACATGCGGGGTGCTGCGCTCAGTACCGGAGGCAGCTGGCAGACATCTGCCGACGTACCCGCCAACAGCGCCAGACTTGTTTTCTTAAATCCGCGCACCGGAAAAATATTGGATGAGTCATATACAAAATCTAAAGGTAACTTTTAAATAACAATTGGAGTTTACAAATGGGTCTTGACACAATTTTCCTCTTGCACCATTCGCACACGGACATCGGATTCACGCATGACCAGCCGATTCTCTGGGAACTGGAGAGGCGTTTCATAGACATGGCGATAGACGCGGCCGAACGTCATTCACACCACGACGGCGATCACGCTTTCAAGTGGGTGGTGGAAACGATCGCGCCCCTGCAATACTGGATGGAACGTTCCAGCGACCGCCAGATCGAACGTTTCCTGAAGATGGAGAAGGCCGGACGCATCGAAGTCACCGGCTCGTTCCTCAACATCACGCCGCTCGCTGACAGTGCCGACTATATCGAGATGCTGCAGCCGCTGGCCAAGCTGCGCAAGGATTACGGGATGCGGATCACGCACGCCATGAGCGCCGACATCAACGGACACAACTGGCCGTATGCCGATGTGCTACTGGATGCGGGCATAGAGACCACCTCCATGGCGATCAACGAGGATTTTGGCGGTGCGCCTTTCACACGCCCCAATGTCTTCCGCTGGCAGACTCCGAGCGGACGTCTGCTGCCGGCGCTGAACGGCTGGCACTACGGAGCCGGAACCTGGGTCGGCATTCCCGACAAGCCTGATAAACTGACCGCGTCCATTCCGCTAATAGAAGAGAAGCTGGGCAAAGCCGGCTGGCCGTTCCCATTTGCCATAATGCAGGTCATGGCGTACGGCGGCGACAACCGCGGCGCCGATATCCATTACTCGGATTTCATAAAAGCCTGGAACAAGCGCAGAAAAAAACCGCGTCTGCACATGATCACCTGGCGCGAATTCTGGAAAGAAGTCCGCCCGTTCCTCAATAAGCTGCCAGTACATGGTGGCGACTGGACTGACTACTGGAATTTCGGAGCTGGCAGTTCAGCGCGCGAAACGGCGGTTGCCCGCCACAGCCGCGCCCGTCTCCGCACTGCCGACACCTTGCATGCCTGGCTTGAAGGTCTGGGCGTCGGCCGTGACGCAGATAATTCCGGAGCCGATTTTCCGGGACGTGATCCGCGCGTCGTCCTGTCTGCTGCTTGCGAATATCGCAGGCAGGCGTGGAAGGCGCTCGAGACATGGCATGAGCACACCTGGGGTTGGTTCGGGCATGTCGGCGATCCTGAACACGAAGACGCGGCCACGCAATGGAACCACAAGGCGCATCTGGCATATCTTGCCCGCAGCTACAGCCGTCTTCTGGCGCGCGACGGTGCCGCCGAACTCGGTATCCGCATTGCCCGCGGTCCTGATGATGCCCTGATACTTTTCAATCCTCTGCCATGGGAACGGAAGGCCTGGGGCGCGGTACCGGCAGCCTGCATGGACTACAACGCCATCATGGGTTCAGGCGAAGATCCGTCGTCATCCCGACATGGACAGGAACTGGCCTGCGGAACTCCGTGGCGACTGGAACCTGTGTCAGTGCCTGCAGCCGGATACACGGTTGTCCAAAAAAAGAAAGTGCATCCGGTCAGTATGCCGGAAACGTACTCTGAAACTGCGGTGGTGGAAGACGGTCTGCGGAGGATCGTGTTTGATCGCGAACGCGGCGGGATAGTTTCCTGGTCCGACAAGGTTCTCGGCCGCGAACTGATCGACAGCAGCGTGCCATGGCGCTTCGGCAGCGTGGTGCACGAGACTGTCGCCGACCGCGACGGATGGGCCCGCATGAAAATGAACGGACCGATCCACTGGGACCTGTCATTGCACAAACGCGCCTGGCATCCCGACTGGAGAGCGGAACGCGGCAGCCACGTGAGACTTCTGAGCCACAAGGTATTCAGGACACCGGTGGCGGTCGAGGTCGAGCAGACTGTCGAAGTAGCCGGACTTCCATCTCCGGCCACCTTGCGCTTCATCATGCCGCACCACGAAAACACGATGGAACTGCAGGCGCACTGGAACATGGGGCTTGTCCAGCATCCTGAATCCACCTATGTCGCAATGCCGTTCAATATTCCGGATGCCATAGCGCATCTCGATGTCGGAGCGCAGGCGATCGAGCCGGGACGCCAGCAGCTCGCCGGCAGCTGCCGCGACTATTTCAACATCCAGAACTGGGTGGATTTCTCGGACAAAAAATTCGGTGTCACCATAGCCACGCCGGAAAATCCTCTCGCCCAGCTCGGAGATTTCCATTTTGCACACGACCAGTGTGAAGTCAAGCTTGAACGCGCAATGTTCCTGGGCTGGATCTCCAACAATTACTGGGGAACCAACTTCCGCGGCTACCAGCCGGGACGCGTTACGGCGCGCTATGTTGTCAAACCTCATGCCAGAGGTTTTGACGAGACAGCCGCGAACCAGTTCGGACTTGAATCCGCCACTCCCTGTTTCATACAGACCTGCAATGAGACGCCGCGCCCGAAGACCACTCTGCCATCCAGCGGCAGTCTGCTGCGCCTGCCGGAACCTCCTGTCACCGTGCTCCATCTCCTTCCGTCGTCATGGGCCGGTGCGGATGCCCAGGAAGGAATACTTCTGCGGATGGTCAACGCATCCGATGTCGCGCAAAAGGCGGTTGTCGGTTCGGGAATCCTGCGCATTGATGCCGCAGTCCGTTGCGACATTTTCGGTTCTGCGGAAAATGAGCTTGAAGTCAAAAACGGTGCGGTCTCGTTCGAAGTTCCGCCGCGCGGACTCGCTGTCCTGCGGCTGCGGATTTCGCAAAACGCGTCCCAGTCTCCTAAAGAAAAAAACAAGGGTAAAAAACCGGCAGCATGATCATGCCCGGCCAGGGAGGAATTACAGGAAACGGTGAATGGTCCTCCACGGGATGGTGAAGGACTTAAGGTTATTCGTTTGTAGTAGCTCGTGTTCGAGCGTTCTTAATGGAATCTGAAAACACCAAAGAACGCGCAAACATGCGCTACTACGAGCCAAATCACCCATATTTGAACTCATTACTAAGTCCGATAGGTTCCTCAGGCGGCTGGATTGCCGGATTATTGGGTTTGAGTTCAGGAAAAAATAAAAATGAGGAACCTTATAATTTTAAACTCAACAACAGGACAGGAGCTTGCATATGTTAGGGATCACAGGGACATTTCTTGACGAGATCACGTATGACATTCCTTCTGCAAACTGGGGCGCCAGGGAATGGATGGAGATACGATAGATGGAAATAAAACTGCAATTGGAAAAAGCTGCCGCCCGCTACGAACGTGAACTGCTGGAATCGGTAGTTCCGTTCTGGGAGAAACACAGCATCGACCGCGAATGCGGCGGCTACTTCAATTTCCTCACCCGCGACGGCAAGGTGTTCGACAACGAGAAATCCATGTGGATGCAGTGGCGCATGGTCTATATGTTCGCGACCCTGTATGCCTCGGAATACCGTCAGGACCGGTGGCTGGAACTGTCACGCCACGGATATGAGTTTCTGACCCAGCACGGAAAAGACCAGCATGGCAACTATTATTTCTCGCTCAACCGGAAAGGCGAGCCGATGGTGGCGGCCTACAATATCTATTCCGACTGTTTCGCCGCCATGGGCGCTGCCGCGCTTTTCAAGGCCACCGGCGAGACGAAATACCGCAAGGAGGCCGAACTGTCCATGTCCCATTACCTTTCACGTGTCGACAATCCGAAAGGGAAGTGGGAGAAGAGCATGCCGGGCAAACCGAAACGGAAAACGCTCGGTCATTATATGATGATGGCCAACCTGGGGTATGTGCTCAACGAGTGTCTGGGAACGGAGCAGTACGAGGCGGATATCCGGCGGGCTGCGGACACGGTGCTGGACATGTTCTGGAATCCGGAACTGGACCTGCTGTTCGAGAATGTGAATCTTGACGGCAGCGTGGATCTTGAAAGCTGCGATGGCCGCCATATCAATCCCGGCCACGGGCTTGAAGCCATGTGGTTTCTCCTGCAATACGCCCGCAGGACAGGCGACAGGAGGCTGGCGGCAAAAGCATGTTATGTGGTCAAATCCCTGCTGGAGTTCGGATGGGATCCGGTGCACGGCGGACTCTTCTATTTCATGGATGCAAAAGGTCTGCCGCACGCGGAACTGCAGTGGGACATGAAGCTGTGGTGGGTCCACAACGAGGCGATACTTGCTTCGCTTTTCGCCTATGAGGCGTCCCGTGATTCCAATTTCCTGGACTGGTTCCAGCGTCTGGACGAATGGACCTGGCGGCGTTTCCCGGATCCGGAACACGGCGAGTGGTACGCCTACCTGAACCGCCATGGCGAACCGACGCATACTTTGAAAGGCGGCCGCTGGAAATGTTTCTTCCATCTGCCCCGCTGCCTGCTGTTTGGAACACGGCTTATGCGTGGCAGCGAGATGAAATAAGAATAAAAGAAGGGCTTACTATGAGTCGAATAATACGATTAGCATTAGTCCTGTTTTTATTGCCGTTCTATTCTATTTCTTGCAATTCCCCGACAACCAAGACACACGATTATGAAAAGGAAAAATTGTTTAGCGAAGGTATCGTCGATAGAGTCCGTTCAATTCTGCCAGAAGGATGGAGCATAGGCAGGTCTTTATATACGCCAGAACATGCAAGAACTTTATTTCCGGGATATCATTATTTCACCGTTGGTCTTATTGCTGGAAAAGGCGAATGGGCGGGGTCATATGCTATGTGGAAATGTGACTATCTTTTATGTTTTTTACCACCTGAATTTAAAGACCCAAGTATTAAACCATTAGCAGTTACCAAGAAATATAGCATTTACATTTATAATCCTAACTGTGAAAAAGACTGGCCTACAATAAAAGAAGATATTACAAAGGCTTTTGCAGATGAAAATGGCGTCTCAGTTAAGGACAATACAGCCCCCGTTGACAATATGAAATGATGGACAGGTGAGACAGGTAAAAGTAGAGTATGGATAAACTAGGTAAATAAAATGAAAAAGTTCTTAATCATCCTCTTTCTTGCTGTAGCATTTGTTACCATACTGATAACATTGATGTATTTCAGATTCTCAAGCAGAGCTGCCACTACTGTTCAAAATGATATTTTCATCTTTAATATGCCAGGAAAGATTAAATCATATGATTCAACATCTAAAAATTTTTATCTGTCGGGATATAAATTTGGATATATGGATGTATTCAATGGTGTTTCCGTTGAGGATTTCTCCGATGAAATCAAAGAGCAGATTGTCCACAAAGGATACAGCGGGATATACATTTGCATCGCAAGAGATGGAGCCTTCTCCCCCAGCGTCAGCCAGAAGCAAAGCACGGCTTATTATGAGGGTGGCAGTGATGGGCAGAAATATGCAAATGATATTATTAACAAAGCAATAAACGAGCATTTCAATGAACTCGATATCGTCGATAGATTTGCAAGGGCTAAGGAAAAGCTGGGCAAGGGGGAATTTTAACCTATGACAATCAAACCAACATTATATGCCCTGCTTTTGCTGCTTCTCCCAGGCTGTTCTACTCAAACCCCTGCCAGCTTGCCAAGTGATGCTTCATATTCGAGTTATCTGGAAAGCAAAGCACAAGGAAGAATCCTGTCAGAACGGAATGAAAATGGATATGTATATTGGACGGAAGAGAGACTGACTCCAGTTAGAGCCAAGTCGTTCTGGGGATATGATTATCTTGCCGAAAAGACAGTCCATTATGATTTCAAGGCATATATCGTCAACATGAAGGAACAAGAGGAATTATTGGCAAATGCCGAGGAACTGTGTTCATCAGGAAAGCCAAAGGAACTTTTGAGAGCAAGGGAATTATGCGAGAAGGCACTGACCAAAGATCCTTATTCGGAAAAAGGGATGATGATTCTTAAAGACGTCTACGAGAAGCTCTACAAGACGGGTCAGTTGAAAACGGAAAGGCAAAAGGAAGAAGATTTGAAAAATCAGATGTTGCATAATGACTTGACTCCCGATTCCCTGAAAAGATTCCCGTATTATTAATCTGCATGAGAGGCAAAAGTAGTCTGGGGATTATCAGTATGAGGATTTTTAGCAGGCTAAGGAGTGACAAGGGGAGCCAGGCTGCACATGACAAATGGAAGAAGTAAACGAAGTCCTGTAAGATTAATGAGAAAGATGGAACAGAAGTGAAGATAAATAATTGAGGAGGGGTGGTCATGTTCAAAAGAATCAGCTCGAAAATATTGCTCTTTGGCGGCATTCTCTTCGGTGCAGCAGTACTGGGATCCGCAGCTGATGAACGCTCTCCTGATCAGCAGAAGATGCAGCAGCCGAAGCTGATGTTCTGGGTGAAGTCCGATGATCTCAAATCTTTGTTCAAGGATGGAGCCAGGATAAACCTGTGGCCCGATGCCAGCGGGAACAAGGTTGATCTGAGAGCTGACGGGGACGGGCGGCCAACTTTGAAAATGGATGGGACGGCAGGGCATCCCGGCGTGGTTTTCGCAGGAGACTTGAACGCCAAGCCGAAGATCAACGAGTCGTTCAGCCTGCCGCTTAACGGCGAATGGAGAAGCTTCACCTTTTTCGTGGCCGGGAAAAACATCAGTCATGCAGGATTGCTCGACACGGCGCCGGGTGGCGTAGGCTGTCTGCGCACGATGGGGTTCCTCCAGCTTTGCGGAACCAAGATCGCCATGGATGCACCGTTCCCTTCAATTGCCGGAAAGGATGATTTTGCCGTCGGAACCATAACCGCGGTGATGAACGATGCCGGATCGATCACTGTCAGCACATACGTCAACGGACAGCTGCAGGTGACTGCTGCCGATCCAAGTCCGATCTACAGTGTGATATTCGCAAACAGCCGGATTGGGAACAACAACGGCGGTGAAAATGTCTTCAACGGCGAGATTTCCGAAGCGCTCATCTACAAAGGCACGCTTTCGGATGACGGACGCCAGAATGTCGAACGTTATCTGATGTCGAAATATGGACTTGCCAAAGCGAAGCCTGACGATCCGAAATTTCCGCTTGCCTACACGCCGCCGAAACCGCCCGAACAGCTGTCTCAGCCTCCGCCTGTAAAAACGAAACCTGCGACGGACGGGCTGCTGCTGTGGTCGAGTGCCGACACTATCAAGGGCCTGAAGGAAAGGACGCCTGTCGAGACCTGGCAGAATTCCGCAGGTGAAAAGAAGGATCTTACGACTGCGGATATCGCAAACAGTCCAAAGTTCATTCCAAGGGGAATTAACAGGCGTCCGGTGCTCCGGTTCGAGGGCGACGGCAATGCGAAACCTAAAATCGTACATTATTTCAATCTGCCGGTCGAAGGCAAATATCCGGAAATGACGCTGGTGGTTGCCGGAGCGAAACTGTCTGGCGCAGGCGTGTTCGACAGTGCGCCGGGTCAGAACAGCTGCCTGCGGACACTCGGTGTTCTCCAGCTTTGCGGAAGCAAACTTGCCGGAGATCCGTTCCCGATGCTGCAATATCAGCCCGGACCGCAGATGATTTCCGTGGTTGTCGGAAAGATTGGCGATAACGGCCAATATATTGAAACCTATGCCAACGGCCATCAGCAGATGCGCATGGAAGATCCGGACCAGTCTGTCCCGGTCCTTTTTGCGAAATCCGCAATCGGCACGAACAATACCGGAGAGACGCAGTTCAACGGCGATATTGCGGAAGTGCTGATCTACGATCATGTCCTGAGCGCCGACGAACGGAAGCAGACCGATGCGTATCTCGCGGAAAAATATGGCATCACAATCAAGAGCAAGGAACAGCTGGAACTGGAGAAGGACGCGCGTTCGCACTGGACGCTGACGATGGCGCGCGTTCCCACGGCCCTGAGCTGGTTCGGCAATACGTTCAGCGGCAAGACGGAATGGGTGCAGTCGGGAATTTCAGGCATAAACGTTCTTCCGGACGGGACCGTCGTCGCCACGAGCATCTGGGATGAGCCGCACAAGGAGATCGGGTTCTACAAGGATGGAAAACCGGTTGGTCCTGTGACCAGCGGCGGTTCCAGCCAGATCGTTTTTGACGACAAATATTTCTATGTCGGCAACTCGGGTATGGGGAAACCGACAGCGGGCATCCGGCGTCATGCGATTGACAAGTCTTTCATCGGCGCGGAAGTTCCCTGGACCCAGCTTGGCGAGGCGAAACGGATCAGTTTCGAAACACCGGCGATATGGAACGAGGTCTGCGGTCTTGCAGTCGGGAACGATGAGATCTATGTGACCGCCAAGGGGCTCAAGGAAATACGTGTCTACGGCAAATCCGACGCTTCATACAAACGTTCCATCGCAATCGATCAGGCAGGTCCGATTGTCCTTGGCAAGGACAGCACGATCTGGCTTGGCAACGAAAGCGGAGTCGTGCAGTTCAAGATGGACGGCAAAGCTGCCGGCAAGGCGATTCCTGATCTGAAGGTTGGCGCGCTGGCTTTTGATCCGCAGGGACGCCTGCTTGTCGCCGCCAATGGCGGACGGAACCAGATCATACGTTACGATGTCAGCGGCGCGCAGCCGAAGGAAATAGGAACGATCGGCGAACGCGGCGGCGTGTTCGCGGGACCGCGCCGCGGAGAGATGGGCGAGAACCGTCTCTGGAACATGATGGGGCTTGCCGTGGACGCTTCCGGAAATGTCTATGTCGAATGCAACGGCCAGATCATGCGCGCATATTCGCCGGAAGGGAAATTCCTCTGGCAGCTCGAATCGACTGTATTCTGCACGTGCTCGGACTTTGATCCCGCCACCGACGGCGCCGACATCTACAGTTCCTTGCACCATTATAAATATGTGCCGGGCCAGGTTCCGGGAAAAGACTGGAAGCTTGCCGGTATCACGTCCGATCCGTCGAGGTTTCCAGAGCTGGCGGACGGATACGGGCAGAGCCAGATCCTGCGCCGCCTGAACGGACAGCTTTTCCGCTATTCCTGGGGCGAGTCGATGGCAATCCACCGTCAGGAAAAGGACAGCGAAATTTTCATTCCATGCGGATATTATGCGCCGGGATTCCGCAACGGGTTCCGTCCGAAGGAAGCGCCCGAAAAGAAAAACCGGTTCCTGTGGATCGACGCTGACGGCAATGGCCAGATCGGAAAGGATGAGATAAGTCTGCCGGACGAGAAAGCCGAACCCAGCCGCGAATCTTTCAGCTGCTACGTGGATGACAATGGCGGGATCTGGGAGCCTCAGGACCGCTGGGGCGTCCGCTATCTTCCGCTGAAAGGATTCACTGAGGCCGGCATTCCGAAATATGATTTTGCAAGTGAAGTTTGGTATCCGAAACCGGTGGAGTTCAGCCGTGTGCTGAGGGCCTGGTATTTTCCTGCGACCGACACGATGTATCTTTCAGGCTATACCTGGAACTGTCCGCTGACCGGCAAAGAATATGGATGGGGCAACAGCGGTCACGAGCTTATCTGCTATGACAACTGGATGAAGCCAGCGCGCAAACTCCGCTGCCGGATGCCGTTTCCCGAAGAAGCCCAGGACATCAAGGCCATCTCGATCGCGGACCGTTCCAATCTCGCGTTCGTCGGCGAAATGCAGAATAATGCGGTTTTCGCATATGACACGAAAACTGGCAAGTTGCACGGCGTGATCGAACCGGACGCAAATCTGTTCGGAGGGATCGGATGGATTGACATTGACGGCGGAGTGCGCGCCTTCACCTGCAAGAACGGGGAAATAATCCTGCTGGTCGAGGACAGCTGGGCGCAGAAGCAGATGGTATACCGCGTAAAGCCCGGCGCCAAGTCGGTGCCGCCGATTACGTTTAAACCGCAGAATGAAAAATAATTTAGTAAAATATGAATATCCAATATCCAACACGGAATATCCAACCGATGAAAGGAAGAAAATACGAAAAACGGTAGTTGCGGAAATAGTGAGCTAGCTGTTTTGACTGTTTTGGAAGACAAGCTAAAGCTTGGACTCCAACATATGCTTGACATGTAACGGTAAAATTAGAAAATAGTCGTTGGAGTACAAACTTCAGTTTGCGTATTTAGGATTTGAAATTTAGAACTTGTTTGGATTTTGGAAAGTGTCCTCCGCAGGAGTATGGAATTTATCATGGACTGTGAATGTGGTTTGCCGCTCAAAGCGGATAACAGAATTCAAGCCTCCGGCTATAACGGAGGTATATGACTGCAAAACTTGAGTTTTGCAGGAAGACAGGAGTCAGAAGACAGAATGAAATTCAAACTCGAATCTGGATTTATTCTGACTCCTGACTCCTGAATTCTGACTTCTACTGAAATTAGTTTAAAAATAAATATGGAGGGATAATATGCTACCACTGGAAATCAGGAACGGATCATTCTTTCGCGGCGGGAAAAAGATTTTGCCAACGGGTCCGGTTTATTTCGGACGTACGCCCGGGACCTGCGGCGGCGACTGGTTTGCCGAGGAATATTGGAAAGCCAATGAGAAGGATCTGGCAAACGATTTTGAACTGATGAAAAAGGTCGGGCTGACCTGGGCTGTCCCTTTCATCAACCTCAAGCCCTTCTTCAAAAATGGCAAGCCGGTCGAGGCGCAGTGGAAGAACGTTGCGAAGATGGTGGAGATAGCGCGTTCACAGGATATCTACCTGATTCCGTTTCCCAATCTTGATGGTGATGACAGCAGCGAAGCCGTACGGCATGTCCTTGGCAAGGCAAACCCTTCGCCGAAAGGGATGACTCTGAACCAGCATGCTTTCAGCGATTACCTGTTCGATGCGCAGGTCAAGGCGTTTGGCGAATTCGCACGGCGTTTCGCCGACGATACGGCAGTACCGCTGATCATGGGACGGTCCGGCGGACGTCTCTGGACCGCATACGCAGGATTCCGTCCCGGTGAACCGGAAGCCGCGGAACTTCTCCCGGTCAAACCCTTCTGGCAGGAATGGCTGCGGAAAAAGTACAAGGACGATTTCAAGGCTTTCCTGAAGGCAAACCCGTACCTGCCTGAAAAACCGAAGAAGTGGGGCGAGGTCGCGTTGCCCACTGAAGTGCTCGGACAGTTCACGCGCGCCGATTCCCGCAGTTTCGATTTCCTGGCGTTCCAGAGCGAAACCATGGTCCGGACCCATAACCGTTTCTACGGTGAGATCAGGAAGATCGCGCCTAAAATCAAGACGATGAGCGTCCATGAGGGATGCGAGTGGTGCAGCGGGCCGCAGGAGAATTATATTCCAGGTCTGATGAACGTCGATGCGGTGTGGATCGAGATGTACGGGTTCAACATGTCCTATGGCTCGAACGTCGCCCCGAACTGGCAGCGCCAGGGATTTGTCGAACCGACCACCGGCAAGGACCAGATAGATTCCCTTTCCACCTGTACTGAAGCCTGGGAACGCTGCCGCTATCTCAAGGCTGCCGCGCCGGAAACGGCGCTCATCCCGTGCCACGGCTCGGTCATGACAGCCTTCCTCCGCTGGGCGCGCGAGGAGAAGGACCAGCGCATCCTCTTCGAACGCCTGCAGCGCGTCTACATGGAAGCCGGCGCCGACGGCATCGGCTGGTGGTGCTGGTCGGACGACGATTCCTCGTCACGTCCCGAACCTGAATATTTCCATCGTGAAGGCGAGCAGATGGGCGTGATCGACATGCAGCATAAATACCGTCCCGTGGCGCGCCGGATGCGCACCTATCTTTCGGCAAAAGTTCCGACGCCGCGCGTGTCTGACGAAGTCCTGCTTCTTGTGCCTACCGGACACCGGCTTGGCCTCGAACAGATCGATGCCAACATGACCAACGCCTGCATCGCTTCGGCCTGCGCCCGGCTCGGTGTCCAGCCGGAAGTCAAGCACAGCTGGTTCCAGGGACGCGGTCCGATCGCCCTCGAGGAACTGACACCTTTCAAGGTGGTTATCGTCTCCGCCGACGAGTACCAGCGCGACTTCCCCGAACTGCCGGCGACATTGCTCGCGTACGCAAAACAGGGTGGACGTGTTCTCCTGAGTTTCGGCGAGGATGGCAAGATGTACGATCCGCGCGGCGCAACGATGGACCAGTCCGCCTGGAACAAGCTGGCTGGCGCGCTTGAGGTCGAATCCACATATCACCAGCATTGGAATCCGTGGACTGTCAGCCTGCGCTGGCAGTTGCGCGACGATTTCCTGCCGTACTGGAACATGCGCCGTGGCCGTTACATGCCAGGCCGCCGTGAAAAGGAACTGGTCTTCAAATGGGTGAAACTGCCGTCGGACGCCCAGATTCTCGCGGAAGCTGTCGCGCCATCGCCGTACAAGGGCAGCGATCCGGAAGAGCTGAAAAAATATTTCATCCAGCAGCAGAAGGTCAGCCCGTGGTCGCCGCTTCTCTACAAACGGAAGATCGGCAAGGGCGAAGTTTACGTGTTCACATATTCCTTCAACGTCTTCCGCGCATGGCTCGACGAGATCGACTACCAGCGCGACGACTGGGACTGGGTCCTGCAGGCGCCGTTCGACGCTGCGGCTGTCACCACTGATCCGACCGCCGCGCTTTCGGTGCTGGCCCAGGAATTTCTGAACTTCAAACCAACAAGGTGATGATACATGGAAAGGATTGCTATGAACAGGATTAAAAGTATTTTCATTCTGGCAGCCGCTGCCGGAATCATGCTGAGTTGTGGAGCCGCGCCTGTCTTCAAGCCGTCATGGCAGAGCAAGGACTTTGGCGGACTTGTCTTGCCCGGAGGATATTCGCAGTCTGAAGGCAAGCTTACGGTCAAGGGCGCAGGCAAAGGTGACGTGGAAGGCCACTTCGCATACAGTTCCCATCCGGGCGGGGATTTTGAGATAGTGGTCCGGATCGCGTCAATTTCCGAAATGCCCCAGGCCCGTGCCGGCATCATGGTCCGGGAGGCTGGCGAATCTGCGAAACCCGCAACTGCGCAGGTCAGCTTCTGCGTCAAGGACACAAAAGAAGGCCAGAACAGTTTGAGTTGGAGCGCAAAGGAGCCGGCAACGTCCGGGCAGTCCGGCGGCGGGATAGGTACAAAACGGGATGCGCCGATCTGGTTGCGATTTGTCAGGCAGGGAAAGAACTTCGCAGTTTACAAATCTCCTGATGGCCGCCTCTGGGTGATGATCAGCAATGTGAGCGGCGGAGGATTTGCTTCTGAAGGCGCTCTTGAAATCGGATTTTTTGTCAACAGCGGAGATCCGGGCAAGGTAGCTACGGCGGTTTTTGACAATATCTCCATCGGCGCTCCAAACATGCGCTACAAGACCAGCTGGGTCGGCAACAGTTTCGGCTGCCCTCCGGATGAAGGCCACGTGGCGAACAGTCTTTCGGCAATGTGGGTGGCGCCTGACGGCACCTGCTATACCAGTTCCTACTGGGATGAGGCGGGCACTCCCTGCACTTCATATCGCGACGGCAAGGTGCTGAGGCCGCTTCCGATCGGTACGCCGCAGACTGCCGATGGCGGCATCACAGGCGATGACAGGCATATCTACGTGGCGACTGTCGACCGCATTACCGAGCTTGATCCCGCAAAACCTGATTTCGCGCCGCGGCCCGTGACCCTCTCGGTCGGTATGCTCGACAAGAAATCAAACATGTGCGTGATCAGCGGCATGGCGTCGAATGGACGTGAGCTTTTCGTGGCCGATTCCCGCGAGAACATTGTCCGCGTGGTGTCCACGGAACCCGTTAAAACATTCGAAGTGCCTTTGGCGGCCAATGACGGTGTTGCAACCGCTCCGACGCCTGTCGCAGTGCCCGGGAAAGATGCGAAGTTCGCACCGGAAATTGTCTACCAGACCCAGCGCGTCGGCGAAGGGTTCCGTTACACTCTTCCCGGATTCACCGCAGGTTCCGAATACACAGTCCGCTGCCATTTCGCAGAATATGTCGAACGTCCCGCAAAAGGCGATCCCCGGAACAGGGTCAGGGATGTCAACGGCGTCACGGTCAACGTGGCTGAACTCGCCGGCGGAGTTCTGAAACCGCTCGTCAAGGATTTCCCCGGCTGCAAGGCGGACGACAAGGGCAATGTCATTGTCAACACCGGATCCTACGGCGGACCCGGCATCTGCGGTCTCGAAGTCCTGGATCAGAAAGGGAAAAGGCTTTTCGCCATCAACTGCGGCGGTCCCGCGGTAGGCGATTTCAAGGGGGAATCCGCCGAACTGGTCAGCAGGAATTTCCCGTTTGAACGTCCCGGCCCGATGATTTTCGACAAGCGCGGCGACCTGTGGATCATACAGCGTGGAAATGATTATCCTGGTCCGGCCGCCACCACTGCGAAATATAAGCCGGCGGTAAAATGCTATGGGATCGACGGCAAGTTTAAAGGCCGCGAAATCACCGATGCGGTCAATCCGCGCGCCCTGGGATATGACGCCGCCAAGGATCAGCTTCTCGTCGCGGAAAATGGTCCGGACTTGAATGTGCGTTTCTATGACAAGCTCGATTCGAAACCGGTTCTTGCCAGAACTTTCGGTGAGAAAGGCGGCATCTACAGCGGGAAAAATCCGGGGCTGGTCAACGATCCGGCGTCCGGCGGCTTTGCACGTTTTGCCGGTATCGCTGGCGTGGGCGTCGACGCAAAAGGCAACCTCTACGTCGGGGGCGGTTTCCAGGGATCCGACCTGCGCATGTTCGCACCGGACGGAAAGATGGGCTGGATGCTCAACAGCCTGATGTTCTGCAATACATATGATGTCGATCCTGACAGCGACGGCGCCGATATCTATGGCACGTACAACCATCTGAAACTCGATCTTTCCCGGAAGGAACCCGGCAAGGAACAGAAGTACGTCGGGTACAACTGGGATCTCCGCAACTACGGGGAACCTGCCCGCGCCGGCGGCTCGCAGTCCATCGTCCGGCGTCTCGGAGATGACAGGAAACTTGTAATGTTCACCAGCGGACAGGGAACTGTCGGAGAGATCAATATTTATCGGTATGAAGGCGAAATCGCGGTTCCCTGCGGAGGCACGCGCGAGAATGGAAACACATTCTGGACCGATGCCAACGGCGACGGCAAACAGCAGCCTGAGGAGATAGTAAAAATGGAACGCGGCATCGGCTGGGTCACCGCATTGTGTATCGACTCCAAAGGCGACATCTGGGCCGGTAATCCCGCCACCGACGGCTCTTTCATGCGCCATTTCACATTCAAAGGGATGAACGACAAGGGTGTTCCTTTATATAGTGGAGTAAAGGGCGATGGATATGAGGATGTACGGTTTCCTGAAGAGGGCGACAAGACCAACGCCTGGGGCATGTCATGCAGGATGGACTACGATGCTGACAGGGACATCATGGTCGCCTTCTATCCGGCCGTGCCGCGCAAAGGCGAAGGCGACACGTCTCCTGCGCAATACTTCATGGGCCGCTACGACAATTGGAGCAAGGGCAATCGCATCCCGAAATGGAAGGTCAAGGCGTTCTCACCCTGGACCGATCCCGACTATTTCATGTACGAGATCAATCCCTACCAGTACGGCGGATACATGGGAATACAGGTCGCAGGAGATTATCTCTTCATGGCCTATATCCATGGGGAGATACACGTCTTCGATCTCAATACCGGCAAGCTTGTGGAAATCCTTTCAATGGGACCTGAAGTAATCGGACAGTCAGCCTGGGAGGACGCCGCCATGGGGATTCGCGCCTTCAAATGCAAGAACGGCGAATACCTGATCTTCACCGAGAACAGCGGCTGGGGCGGCAAAAACAATTTCTTCAGATGGAAACCGTGAGGGAGTGAGTAATATAAACTGTGGCTTCAGACACAGGTTTAGTATAAAAGGTGGTTCGCCCTGCAGGGACGGAAGAAATTTATCCCACCCCTTCAGGGTGGATATATTTTTTAATCCATTACCTATGGTTGAAACCATAGGCTATGTTATTCAACGCATTCCATGCGTAAAGATAGAAAAAATATGGCTGATAAGCAAAGAAGGATTATCAGCACCGTTTTTGACATCGCACATGTCAACAGGAAGGAAGTTGGGAAAGCAAATGTAAGGCAACTATGAACCAGAGGGGCGAGATGAAACTTTTCTTACATGAATTATCAAAATCGGTGATTGCATTATCCGCAGTGTTTATCCTGGCGGGTTGCTGTTCTTTGAGGCACTGCCATAATGAGGGCAAGGATGGACGTGCTATTGTCTGTGAAGCCATAAGAGATGGAATTGATGTCAACCAGAAATTGCCTGACGGTTCTACATTACTGTCTTTGGCAATGGCACAGGGGAGTCCTGAGTTGGTAAGGCTTCTTTTAGAAAATGGCGCTGATGCAAATATAAAGCCTGCAGATGAAGAACCCGTACTAATTAAAGCTGTCTGTCAATATAATAATGCAAATGTCTTGTATGACCATATAACAGGAAACCCACTTCCATTCTATGTGATGCACTGTTATGAAATTGTTCGACTGCTATTAGAAAACGGGGCTAATGTCAATGCTGCTGATAAATTTGGCAGAACGGCTTTATATGAAGCCGCCAGTCCAGAAATGATACGACTGCTTTTGAGATATGGCGCTGATGTCAATCTTAAGAAAAAAGATGGAACTTCAATTTTAAAAGACCAACATTTTTTCGAATTGACAAAGATGCTTATTGAAGCAGGAGCTGATATTAGGGATTTTGAACATCAAGATTCAACGCCTCTTATCCGAGCAGCAATTTTAAACGATGTTGTTACAGCAGAAAAAATATCAAATGTCGATGATTTAATAAACAAAAAAGATGCTGACGGCTGGTCACCATTAATGTTTGCCTCTGCGTTGGATAATGAAAACATGGTCAAATATTTGATTAGCAAGAATGCGGATGACAACTGTTCCACTAAAGGGGGATATACATCTTTAAAACTGGCTGTTTCGACAGGCAGCTGCAAAATTGTCAAACTCTTGTTGGAAAATGGAGCTAAAGTAAACGTTGAAGGAGATAGTGCATATTGGGGAGATTCTGAACTTTTCCTTGCACTCAGGACTAACTTGCCTGATATCAACACATATATGATAATGGATTTATTGCTAAAGTTCGGTGTAAACATCAATTCGATGTCGGGATATGGGAGTACGGTGTTGACTGATTCCATCAACCTCTCACCTCTCTATACGGATTATCTCTGCCAAAAAGGAGCTGACATAAATAAAATCAATTCTTTTGGCAATACAGCTTTGATTGAGGCCGCATCTAAAGGGAAAATTGAGCACCTGAGAATATTGCTCAGATTCAAAGCTTCAGTCAATATTATCAACAACAAGACAAGTGATTTGATGACTGCATTGGATTTTGCCAACCTTAGATTAAAAGAGATCCAAAATATTCGTAGCCAACCAAGAATGTCTCATGAAAGATTTTTGCTTGAATTGGAAGATAAAAACAGGAAACTGCTTGAAGCAAATATGGTCATCCTCTTGCTCAGAGAACAAGGCGCCAAGACTGCCACCGAGTTGAAGGCTGAGAAGACTGTTCCAGCCCCAAAGGACGGGAAGTAGGTGACGGCTGTGTTTGAACTTTTAATGAAATTGAAAATGCTTCCATTTGTAGTATGGATATAGGTTGTTCTTTAAATTGAAAATAGAAAATCAAAAAATCAGATTGGACGATGAATTATGAAATTTCCAGAATCAAAGTGTTATGACGAGACGGAACATCAGGAACTTTTCTATCCGCAGGCCGACCTTTCCAGGCCTTTGCAGGTGCGGATCCCAAGCGCGCTTGGACATCTGCATTATTTTGTCATCCTGAGAATTCCAAAAAAGATGATCAACTGTTTCACGGAAGTCCGTGTCAAGGCCAAGCTTGACGGACTCCATAGCACGGATTCCGATGTCAGATGGGGGGACGGGGTGGCCGGAGATCCGGTTCTTCCTTCGAAGATCAATGGTTACGTGTGGCTGTTCCTTGCCAGGATTCCATTGGCGCGCGGAGAAGGGCCGATGATGTTCAGCGGTCTTCCGGAGGATTTAGGAAAAGTTGATCTGCTCCTGTGCACCTGGAAACGTTTCGTCGAGTCGGGACAGGCCGATGACTGGATGAAGTGCCAGGAAGATCCGTTCTGGGCGACAGGCGGCGTTCCGCTGGGAGGCATCGGCACCGGACGCGTCGACATCTGCCGTGACGGCCGGTTCCGCAACTTCTCGGGCAACAACAACCAGGACATGCCATTCGAGGAGCCCGAAGGCCTCGACGGAGCTTTCATATCGGCTTCTGTTGATGGTGTTGAACGGCTGCTTGCAACCCGTCCGATGGCGGGCATCCCGCCGTCACCCAGACTCGCCGCAGATCTCATGTTCCCGCAGGTGGAACTGACCGCCACGGAAATATTCAAAGGTGTCAGTGTCTCCGCGAAATTCTCTGGACCGCACATTCCGCATGATCTGAAAAACTCGTCGCTGCCATGCGCGCTCCTGCGCTGGGAAGTCCGCAACACCGGAGCCAAGGCGGTCAAGGTGACCTGCCGATGGGCCTGGCCGAACATTGTCGGACAGGGCGGCGGCATTGGTGAGACCGAGAAACGCACCGGCTACGGAGACGGTTTCTACAGGTTCTGGACGCCGCCGGATTCTCCGGTCTGCAAATCCGTGAAAGGTAACGGCTGGAAAGGTCTGCGCTACGGAAATAAACCGAGCAAGGTCTGCGCTTCCGCCGACGGTGCGCATCTGCTTGCCGTCCGCGAAGGAAAAGGTGTCAGCGCCGATTTGAACGCGACGAGAGGATCGGTGTTTGCCGAAGTGTCTGTTCCGCCTAAATCGTCGCAGACCGTGGAGATGGTGCTGTTCTGGGACATGCCGCACTGGGTCGACTCGCTTGGCGTCGACCGCGGAATCTACTGGCGCAATAATTTCGCAGACAGTGGAAAGGCCCTGGACCATGTGTTCGCAAAGTTCGATGCCATCATGAAGGAGGCGTCGTCGCTGAATGAACTCATGGACGGGACCGATATGCCGGACTGGATGCGGTTGCGTCTCCTCAACTGCCGTTATCCGCTCGTCGTCAACAGCGTGCTGTATCCCGACGGACGCTTCAGCATCAACGAGGGGCCTACAGAAATGGCCGGCTGCTACGGGACCATCGACCAGCGCCTCGCCGCACATCCCGCAACACA
>JANYBI010000738.1 GCA_025360875.1 Lentisphaerota bacterium | reverse complement strand
ACCTATCTGATGCGGAACGCAATAGCCTTGCGGACATCATGCGCAGGCTTGGGAATGGAGGAGCATCTGCATCCTAGATGAGTTACCGTCCAGTTTCTTCTCCAGGTTTATTCGGATATCACGTATTTCAGCTATGATCGGAGCAGTTTTCATGTCCTGGTCCTGCCCCGTAGAATTTCCCTGTCAGTTCCCGCCATCGGCTCCAGCACGGCGCAAAATTAATTCCTTGGCTTTTTCAATGTTCTGCCCTAGGATGTTTTTGTATTTGCTTTGGACACTTCCGGCAAGTGATTCAATTTCCTTCATGCTGATATGCCCGTTGGAAACTACATTGGAGACAAAATCATAGTCTTTTGGTCTTCCGAAGCAGAGCTTGTTTATGCATACGTCCGGAAGAGAAAGGCATAGAACTTCATATTCTGCTCCGTGGGAGCCGTCCTTGATTTTATAAGGGACGAGGCGCTCCCTCCATCCTCCGGTCAGCATATGCCGTTCAATGTCTTCAAGTGCGTGGGCATATATTCCGTAACTGTCGAAATATTCAGACTTTTCTCCGATTTTGCATTCAATGGATTCCACATCGGAAATGTTTTCCGGGAATATGTCCACTTCGTCTGACATCTCGACAATTTCAGGAATTTTGTCCGATTGTGTGGCGGCGAAAAAAGCCTGGCTTCCAATAATGATAAGTTTGCTCTTGGATTCCTTGGCAACCTTCAGGAGAATATCGTTAAACTGCTGTCTTTTCATGTTTTCATTGCAGAAAATTTCTTGTCTATCCGCCTACGGAGTTCCATTGGCAGGGTATTCCGAAAAGGCGTATTCTGCTGGAGCTGTGTTGCCCTTCCGTCGGTGGCCGAGGAAAGATAGTGGCGGATAGTTTTCCAGTCTCCAGAAGTAATTATCTTCTCCCAGTTGTCATAAAGCATGCTTTTTGTTCCATTGGCTCTCCATCTGCGGATGTTGGTCAGGGCAATATCAAGGCCTCTCCTTTTAGGATCGGTCTCAATGCGTCTTGCCGCAATCCGGTTCAAGGCCAAATTTATCCTGTCTATCTGCCCGTGTGTCATTGTGTCTGCCCTTCGCCTTTAAAGTATCACAAGCAAAGGAAATATCAAAAAATATATTATGAATATTCCCTGGAATCGACCAATCGACTTTCCTGTTTGCATTTCGCTACTATTTCAGTAGTTTATTGCAAAAGTTCAATCTTCAATTCTTTTGCGGCTGAAAGCATCACCTTGTCGGTCGTGAAAATCGGGTAAAGGGAATATTCGATGCAGGTTGCTAGATGGATTGCATCCAAAGCCCTGATTCCGACACTTCCTGACAACCTTTCTATCAGTTTCCCTGCAGACACCAAAGTCTCCCTTGTCACTGGATATAAATGCCAGACTCCTTTCCTGTCATCTTCCATGAATGAGCCAATTGCATCCCTGCTCTGCCTGCTGGTTAAGAATTTCTCCCTCAGCTTTCTGCCGGCTACGGACTGCAGCTCTACAATTACCAGCTCTGAAGAGCATAATTCCGGTATGGTTCCCGCAAGAATCTTAGATATCCACTGGCTTTCCGGCTCATCGAAATAAAGTTTTGCCGCTACGGATGTATCCAAATACATTTACTATCCTCTCCCATCCCTGTCTTCCCTTATAATTTTATCTGAATGCCCCCTTGGAGCTGTCTTCTGCGAGGCTCGCAGTTTTGAAAGCCTGCCGAGGAATTCTGAAAAATCTGTTGACTTCCCGCCTTCCGTAAACGATGATATTTTTGCTACCGGCCTCTGTCTGTTTCTTATTATCACGTCTTCTCCTCTTTCAACCATCACGAGTATCCTGGAAAAATTCATCTTTGCGTTCCGTATGGACATGCTTATCATATTTCCACCTCGTATTTTCCCTATTTGAGATTCCAGTTTTACCTAATATAGGGCCACATGGGCCACGTTTCAAACCAATCGCCATATTTTGAGGTCTTTAATCCTTGCGCCTTGCAGCTATGACAAATGACTGGCAAATTCATGCGTACAGACTCCTGCATCAAAAAATCCTTGTTTTTTTGCATTTTTTTAATTTATCCGCTTGAAAAGGCTCTATTTAATCTTAATGTGTTTTGGGGAAAAAAGGTGAATAAAGGTGATTTTTGGTGAAACAAGGCTTAAAAAGCATCGTGCAGGAGGAGAACTACTTCTTCGGGGAGTTCGAGCATTCTCTCGACTCGCAGAGGAGAATCGCCATTCCCAGCAACTGGAGGAAGGAAAAGAAGACGAAGTTCATTCTTCTCCAGGGAAGGCACAATGCCCTTTATCTCCTACCGCCAAATATCTTCAATGATTTTATCGCGAAAGTCCGCAAGGTCTCCTTTGCTGACGCGGCCTCTTCGCTGGCGCTGGTCCGCATCGGATCAGTCAGCCAGGAATGCGAATGCGACAGCCAGGGAAGAATTTCAATTCCACAGAAGCTCATCGAACAGTCGGGACTGAAAAACCAGGTGGTCCTGGTCGGTTCAGTGACGATGATACAGATCTGGTCGATGGACAACTGGAAGATGTTCCAGAAGTCCGACCAGAACGACGTGCTCGACGTAATACAGAAAATAGGGGAGCGTCCGGACGATCTGACAAGCATCATAAAGGGGATCAAGTAGAGCTTGAATGAAAATCCCATATCAGACAATACGGAATTTAGGCACACATCGGTTCTTCCTCAGGAGATTTCGGATCTGCTGATAGTGAAAACCGGTCCGGTGAAGGTGATCGATGGTACAGTCGGTTACGGCGGACACAGTTCTTTGATATTGAAAAAACATGCGGAGGCGGTCTTGCTGGGCATTGACCGTGACAGCGAAGCGTTGGCAGCAGCGGAAAAAGTTTTAAGTTTCGCAAAAGATCGCATTCATCTGGTAAAGGACAATTTCAGCAATCTAGCGGTATGCGCGGCCGGACTGGGGTGGCACTCGGTTGACGCGATACTGCTGGATTTGGGAGTTTCATCTCCCCAGATTGACAATCCGAAGAGAGGGTTTTCATATAGGCTGGACGGTCCTCTGGATATGCGAATGGACGTTCAGTCCCGCGAAACCGCCGGCCGCATTCTTAATACATATACCTACGAGGAGCTTGAGAGGATATTCCGTGAATACGGCGAAATCCATAAAAGCAGGAAGCTCGCGGAGGAGATAGTGAACAGGAGAAGGCAGAAGGAGTGGATGTATACCGCGGAGCTCGCGGAACTGTGCAATTCAATACCGGGTATTGTGCGCAGAGGCGGACCTCCAGCCCCTTCCCTCTGTTTCCAGGCTCTGAGAATTGAGGTGAACAGGGAGCTTGAGGAACTGAAGAAAGCGCTTGAGGACGGTGTGAAATTGCTGGCTCCGGGCGGAAGGATGGCAGTCATAAGCTTCCATTCGCTCGAAGACAGGATCGTAAAGCACTATTTCAATATGATGGCTCGCTACTGCCTGTGCCCGCCCGGCCTCCCGGTTTGTATATGCGGGCACAGGCAGAGCTTAAAATTTATTAAGAAGAAACCAGTTACTGCAAGTGAAGAGGAAATCAGGGAAAACCGAAGGTCGGCTTCGGCGAAGCTGAGGGTTGCGGAGAAGTTATGAAAATCCGAAATTCGAATATCGAAATTCGAAACAGGATTAAAATTTAAGTTTTCATTAAAATATTGAATCACAATTGTTTCGGACTCGTCCGACAAGTCGGATTTCGTACTTCGATATTCGAATTTAAAAGGAATGACAGGATGGCCATCAACGTAACAAGCTATAATTACAGCGGATCTAGAAAGAGGAAATCCAGGAACTCGGAGTTCAGCAGCCTGCAGATTTTTTCAACGACACTGAAGATCTCCATCCCGTTCGGCATACTCTTCGCCGCCGCGATAACCAGGGTGATGTGGACAAGCCAGTCGGAGGTGCTCAACAAGGAGTCTGTCTCACTTGAAACCAGGATTTCCGACATTGACCGTGAAACTGCCAATCTCAATATAATGATCGAGCAGCAGAGCGGGAAGAACATTCTTTCACAGGTCAAGAAATATAATCTCGACCTGCACTATCCGCATCCCGGACAGATCAAACAGCTGGAACTGAGAGAAAAGAATATTGTCAGGACCGAGCCCGCAATCAAACAAACTCCCGCAAAACGTCCTGACAATATAAATCCGATGATTGTGACCCAGAGGAACGCGCAGAAGAATGATGCGCCGTCGAAATATTACCGCTGATGTGTAAATATTCACTGAAG
>JANYBI010000686.1 GCA_025360875.1 Lentisphaerota bacterium | reverse complement strand
GCCAAGTCGGCCGAAAGACGCGAGAAGTTCTGGAAGCATGAGAAAGTCGGAGATCGAGTTGGCAAGACACCCCTTGGCAACATCTTCCGTCGGCGGCAACTGCCGCCAGTAGGGTTCGCCGATGAGGATGATCCCTCCGGTGCGGAGGCTCAGCGCCAGAAGCTCGATGGTGCCGACGACTCCCCCAGCGATCCATGTGGCACCGAGACATGCTGCCACACCGGCCTTCTCGTCAGAGACGTAGCCGGCAGCATCGCCATGGATGAACTCGACTTGATTGGCGACACCGAGTTCTTCAGCGCGGAGTTTCGCTTGCTCGGTGAACAACTGGCTCATGTCGATGCCGGTGCCGATGACTCCGTAATCGCGTGCCCAAGTGCACATCATCTCCCCCGAACCGCTGCCGAGGTCGAGCACTCGGGTCCCAGTTTCCAGACGCAGCGCCGCGCCGAGAGTGGCGAGCTTTTCGGGTGTGAACGGGTTATGGATGCGGTGAGCACTTTCGGTGATATTGAAGATCCGTGGAATGTCCATTGCAGAAAATCTCCTTACGGGTGTGAATAGATTCGGTCACGGCCTAACGCCAACATCAGCCGCGAGTGTAACGAGTTGGCTGCATGTATTTGTTGGCCATTTTACTTTCCCCCTTCTACCAAGGCCCCATTGATGAACTTGTGAATGATACTTGATACATACGTCTGATACGGCAAACCCTCTTTGACAGCTTTTCTCTGTAGTTCTATGAGGTCCCTTTCAGAAATCCGTATATTCAGTCTCTTGTCCTTTCTCAAGGTATTGCGAGCGTACTCAGCCAACTCCTTTCTTCTTTTTGAAAGGTCAGGGACAGGAACCCATTCACCCTTCTCGAAGCTATCCAGTATTTCCTTCTCTTCTTTTGTCAGTTTAGTTTTCATGTTTGTCTCCAAGGTATCGTTGCGTTGCCTTCCTGCTCGGGATAATCGTCTTCAGAAATAACTCTTCCTCATTCTCAACATAAGGCACGAGATATACGTAATCGGCAACGCCGATGACCATGATTCGTTGTCCGGGGTACTCTTTCTGATTGGGATGTAGATAATCATCTAGTATGTCACCTCTTTCAATATAGAAAACCATATCCTCAAAACAGATTCCCCGTGACGCTTTGAGTGCCATACTCTTTTCTGTGTTCCAGTTTATGCTTTTCATTCTAGAATGTTATCACAACGTGTGCAGTTTGGCAATGATCATATCTTACATTTGTTTCTGGCCAACGCGGGCGTCAGCTACGAGGCCGCACTGTTGCCGAGTTAGCTGCACCGTCTCGTTGGGCAGTCAATTTCATTGCTACGGGCCAATCCGTCACCCTCAAATGTCAATATGTCACCAAGTGTTCCCAAATTGAGGAGTACAGGAAGAAACAGAAAATTTGCTATACTTACGATTTTGTTTTCTCAGCGCAGAAAGCGTTAGTCCATTCTCTCAATAACATCCTCTATGGAGCCTATGAACGGACCGGGGGACTCCATCTTGATCGATGTGAGCGCTGCGGCGAACCGGAGCGAGTCTTCAACGGAATGATCCAGCCGGCGTGCCAGGTATGATCCCATAAGGGTGTCGCCGCGGCCCATCCTGCCCTGAGTGCCCCTGTTGGTGAATTTCGTGAACGTAGTTTTTCCCTTGCTCCGGGCCAGCACACCCCCTGAAGATGTTATTATAGTCTCCGAACTCTCCCAGCTTTCCAGTATGTCAGCCTGGTCCTGCAGGACGTCCGCACCCGTCAAGGTTTGTGCCTCTGCAGCATCAAGCTTTACGAAATCGGCCATGCTCAGGATTTCTTTTTTCTCCGGAACATCTTTAAGATGGACGGCCCCCGTTTCATGGTCCGCCTGTAACACGAAGCTCTGCATGTCCACTGATAAACGGAATCCGCGGGCCTTTAGTGAGCGAAGAAAGTCCAGTTGAAACTCGCGGACATCTATACAGCAATGGTGCACCAGGCAAGGTTCAAAAGGAGGTATCTCATCAATACGACCTGCACTCCTTATGACAAACGACTGCCTTTCATCGACATTTGCGGTCGGGAAAACGATTCGGTATTGAAAGGTTTCCCCGGGTTGCACAAAGAGATCAACACCGGCCGCTTTCAGTGGTTCCAGGAGGTGTTCTTCACTCTCGGAGATTCGCGTCACAGCAGCAATCTTTTTCCTCAGACAGGAGGCTGCTATTGCAGAATAGAGTACCGGACAGCCCTGTTCGACGTAAGGAGATCCCTCGAAAGGAACAACTTTACCCATACCCATCTGACCGATAAATATAATATCGTAGTGATCCATGTTCAACCCGGCCCTTTTTGTACCCGTCGTTAGTACCTCGGCTTTATTATATACTTACTGATTGCGAAATTGATGTCAAGCTGTTTACGGTATCATTCTTAAAAGAATCGCACGGATTTACCTTCTCGTAGATGCGTATTGCCACAAGTAAGCTGACTTCCTTGCGAAAGATTCATTTCATTTAGTACAGGACGACATCGGCGAAATTTTATGGGGTACTTTTTTCAAAAATGGATGATGGTAACAATCGCGAATGTCACCAACAAGTCAATAGATTCAGTTAAATCAAATGCTAATGATTACCGATTGAAACGAAGCATAACGACAAGGTCAGCCAGAGGTGAAAGCAGCTTGCGCTTTCGCCGATTGGCTGGACCGCCTGGTTCGGCAGTCTCCACGTCTCGGTTTTTTTTCTGTCAGACTCTTCCTCTCACAATTCCCTTAGTCGGTCTTGCGCTTCTCTGATTTGTGGGCGAATGTGCGGGAAGTCCTCCAAGACCAATTCAAGCCAGCACTCTATTCTTGTGGCGACCAATTCCTTCTCGCTTCTTAGGTAACCACGGGCTATACCTAACAACCGGGCTGCGTCTGGCGTCCAAACAAGACGATCCTCAAAAGATGGGCATAGCCAGAAACCGCCGCCGCTGACACCCGGCGGATCGGGCACACCTCGGTCGTCCAGACTTCCGTCGTGCGACGGGTATTCGACAGCAATATCAACAAGCGAACGAAGTGGCGTTCGCTGACTGTCTGGGGGAATAAAAAGAGTTAAGAACCCGTCAGACTCGACAAGAAAACTCGGCTCTGAGTTGGAAACCTTCCGAACCACCTCAGCCGGAAACCCCTGGACAAAGCAGGCCTGCGCTCCTTGTGCTTTGGAGAAAGCGCCTATTTGATCCAAGCCAACGAAAGCAATGTTTGCCTTATGGTGAGCGGTCAAATCAAGTTCTATCCAGGCAACATCGATTTTGTCGGTCTCGGACAGGCGGTGAATTCCCATTCGGCGCAAAGGAAGGTGAGGGAGGGTGAGCCTGCCCGCGGGGATGGCCTCTATTTGACTAGGGCGTAGCCCCTTCAGGTTATGGCCCGCAGTAGCCAGCAAGAAAGTCTGGTCGATCTGAATGACAACTGCAGAACCTATGTCAAGCGCGTCGGGATTAGAACGTAAGAGCAGGGCAACGGAACGGTTAGAGACATATTCGTGAAGAGTTACCGAGGCCGCCGCTGGAGCGTCTTTGACACCAAGCCTTTCAAATAGCTTCATTCATCCCTCTGGATTGATCTGTCGCTGTTTTTGGTTCTTCTCTAAGATGTTATCTGCTTCACTACGGTCAATATGCCCTTTTGCGAGCATTGTGTTTTTGATTTTCG
>JANYBI010000669.1 GCA_025360875.1 Lentisphaerota bacterium | reverse complement strand
ATCTCAAAAATGGCTGCATGAAAGATTTGCCGCGCTCTTACAGCGGCTAATGGATGTATTCGAAATAAAAAGCATGGCGGATCTTCGTCCGCAGTGTATATTCACGGACTGACAAGTAACTCAGAATACGGGACTCTCAAGCTTAATAGTTAAATATGAATTAGAGTCACTTTGTATCTTCTAAAGCAGCAACTGTTCGATGATGATTCGGGCTTTCTGCGGGAGTTTTTCCAGATCACTTATCTTGTAGCGGCTCTTTTCGATATCGGTGATGATGATTACGCCGGCGTTGTTTATGGACATATTCTCCTTCGGATTGAAAAGATACAGCATTTTTTCACCGCGGTCAGTCTTTATCTTCCATTCTTCAAACCCATGTCCACGTCTTGTCATCTTAGATTTCAGTTTTTCTATGTCCATTATCTCAGGCACGAAATAACGCTCGTCTATTGCCCGCCGGACAAACTGTTTCTGTTCGTCTGAAAATCCGTCAAGAACCGGGATCACACCGATTTCCTCGATGTCCGGTCCCGTCTCTTTTATTACTGATATGAACTTCTCGGGTATGGTCAGGGGGAAAAGAGTGACGCAGTGCAAATGCTCATGCACAGTGCCATCCTTGAGCCGGCAGTTCAATCCTCCTGTCGGACTCTTTTCAAAATGGATTTCGTCATGCTTCAATATTTTCATCAGATGTTCCCCTGGACACTTAAAATATCCTCACTGTTTTCCTGACCGCCCTTGTTCCCTCCATTTTTCTGTTTCTTGATATCCTCTTCAGAAGACGTCTCAAACGCCATGATCTTGGACATTTCGCTCTGGATCTGGGCTATTTCGTAGAAAATTCCTTTCTTCTCCATGAGTTCCTGATGTGTCCCAACCTCCCCGATTTCACCGTTTTCTATGACCACAAGCCGGTCGCATTTGCGCAATGTGGACAGGCGATGTGCGATGGCTATCGTGGTGCGCCCCTTGGTTAGCCGTTCCAAGGCTTCCTGGATTTTCTTTTCAGTCTGGGTATCGACCGACGAAGTCGCCTCATCGAGGATCAGTATCTTCGGGTCACGGAGAATCGCCCTGGCGATGGAAATGCGCTGTTTTTCGCCGCCGGAAAGACTGTTGCCGCGTTCGCCGACTTCCGTATCATATCCATCCGGTTTGCGGATGATGAACTCATGGGCATTTGCCGCCATCGACGCAGCTATCACCTCTTCCCTTGTCGCACCAGGCTTGGTGTAGCTTATGTTCTCATATATCGTCCCGTTGAAAAGGAACGTGTCCTGCAGGACAATGCCTATGTTTTTGCGGAGATCGTCCTGTCTGACCTTGCGGAGATCGACGCCGTCGAGGAGTATTTCCCCGCTGTTGACGTCGTAGAGCCGGCAGATCAGGTTAATCAATGTGCTTTTGCCGGCACCGCTCCTTCCGACCAGGCCAATCATCTCGTGCGGACGGATCGTAAGGGAAATATTCTTGATGACGGGCTTGTACTTGTCATATCCGAAACTCGCGTTCCTGAACTCCATTCCTCCCTGGAGATTGGGAAGACCTACCGCGTCCGGAGACTCCTTGATAAGAGGTTCGGTGTCAATCACATCGAATACCCTTTCCGAGGCGCTGACCGCATTGGTTATGAGATCGAGCATCCGGGTAAGCATGAACACAGGCCGGTAGAACATCATGAGATATCCGGAATAAGCCACTACCGATCCCAGAGTCATCTTCCCTTGAAACACCAGATATCCTCCAACGAGCCATACTATTACCATCCCCGACATTATAAGAAGATGGAACACCGGGTGGAAAAAGCTCCAGCGTTTGGCAAGTTCAATTCCCGAGTCCCGATATCTGAGACTGTATCTCTGGAACTTGTCTGTCTCCATCTTCTCCTGGCCGAACGCCTTGATGACTCGTATTCCGGACAGCGAGTCGGCGACGATCGCGCTGAGCTTCGAGCGACGGTGAAAATAGCGATGCATGAAGACCCAGAACTTCGGGATGACCAATTTTGCAAAAATGACAATGCAGGCTATCGGTATCAGCACGAACAACGTAAGCTGCCAGCTCAGGATGAAAAGGAATATCCCGATTCCAAAGAACATCAGGATGGATTCTATCGTGATAGGAATGAAATCAACGAGCAGGCGCTGCATTTCCTGGGTATCCTGATTGACTCTCGCCAGCAGCGCTCCGGTCTGGTGCTTATCAAAAAACGCAAGCGAAAGCTCCTGGAGTTTCTCGTATATCCGCTTACGGACATCTGCCACAGTCTGGTATCCCAGTATGCCTGAAAAGCGCTCCTGTATGCCTCCGAGAAAAAGCTGGAGGGCGTATGCGGCAAAAAGGGCCAGGGATGCAGGCAGCAGCCAGTGCGCATTGATAAATTGATGGGTAACGGGATCCGGCTTGAGAATTACATCTATGAAAAGCTTGCTCATATACGGAGTAATAAGCCCGAACATTGTTGCAGCCAGCATAGTCAGGAGTATCAGCACCAGAGTACCCTTGTAAGCCATGGCGAACTGCAAAATTCGCATAAGGGTACCCTTCCGGTCGGTACATCTGGGGCACTTGTTAAGCTCATCAGGAATCGGCTTCTTGCACGATACGCAGACTTTTCCGGCAAGCTCCGACATATCGGAGACTGGTTCATTGTTGATCAGGCGCGATATGTCCTCGGCGGCATGAGAGAAAAATGGACTGAGGGAATGGGAGAATGAAATAAGCTTGAACGGTTTGCCTTCCTTTGGTTCGGCAAGCAGCGACATTATTCCTATCTGAGGGGCTATCTTCGCCTTCTTCATCATGACAAGAGGGATGTCGTGGCATGGTGTCGCATCACCTTTACCGCTGATGCAATAGACCAGGACAGTCTTGTCAGTGACAATTAGCCATTCAGTTCCATAATGTCGGTGCTGCGAGATATCCGAGGCCAGGGAGATTATAATTTTCTCCCCGGAATGATCCTTGCCCAGGGAATCCTTCACCCGGTCAGGGATAGGGTTGTTCATATTTGAAACCTGAGTGTCTGCCATTTTGCATCAATCCAGATAAGGAAGCGTATTAGATGATAAGCTTTGATTTTTATAATATCTGGAAGATAATCCGGAGAACAGGAAGAATCAAGTTCATGCAACCTCCAGGCTGGCGGCCTGGAGGTTCACATAAACAATGAACTTGAATCAGTTCTTTCCCCAGGCGCGTTGCGCCATCTTCGAGCCCTGTTCAAAGAAATAGACCAGGCTGTCATGTTCGACTTCAGGCGGTATTGAATGGTCGGAGTGGACGATAAAACCGCTGCCTGCTTTGACGACAGGAAGAATTTTCCTCTCGAGTTCAGCGTCAATCTGACGGCGGTCGTTGGATGCGATAATCCGGATGTCTATGTTACCGCAGAATGATATTTTCCCTCCGAATTTCTTGGCGATACGCGGCATATCCATGCCCGCCTTGACCTCCATCGCCTGAAGGCAGTCCATTCCGGCATCAACCAGCCCGGGAACCAGAGGTTCTACAAAACCACAGGAATGTACAATTACTTTTTTACCTTTTGCGTGGGAATATTCAAAGAGCTTCGCATGGCCGGGCTGCATGATATCCTCATACATTTCCGGTGACATGAACGGACGTTCCTTCAATCCCATATCCTCATAGAACCACATGTAGTCAGGAAGACCTTCCTCTTTGAAAAGAATGTCAAGATGCATGATCGTGAATTCGGCAAAGGTCATGACCATGTCCTTCACCCAGTCCGGATCGAGCGCCATTCCCATGAGCATGTACTCGTGTCCGCATACCGGATGCATCTGTTCAAATGGAGCCACTCCATGCCAGCCGAAGGCCCTTCCTTCCGCCGCGGCCATTTTCTTAGCTTCACGGTAGTTCTCAAATGGGATACGGCTCCTGTCGACTTTGACAAGATGATGTTTTATGAGCTTATCCCAGCCTTCGCGGTCCTTGACGGTGAAATCCACATGTTCGGGTGTTCCCGATTGCGCCTTCCAATAGCGGAGAATTGCTCCATTGGTGTTCTTTACAAGCCGGGTTTCGCTGTCTTCTTCTATGGTCACATCGCCCTGCTTAAGATCACCCCCTGAGTTCAGCCAGCCTACTCCACGCCAGCTCATGTCGAAATGCTTGACGTGATCCTCACCTTCCTTGAGCTTGCCCTGATCGATATATTTTTTCGTTGTCTCGCCCCATAATCCGTCTCCGCGGGGGAAAAAATCGACCGGTTTATTGGACAGCGAATTCAGCATGCGTTCCTTGTGGGTCATAAGACAAATCCTTTTTTTGCTTATTTAGGGAGCCTATAAATTCGTATATTTTTGAAATAATAGAGCACAATCCACATATATTCAATCCATTTTGCGAGTAATAGATGAGCAGTTCTTTCAGCCTACCTTCAATTCCTTTCTTTTATTCTCCAGGACTTCCAGGTACGCACTGGAAACAAACCAGTATTTCACGTATGCGACGAGAGGAACGCTGATAGCTCCGAATCCAGGAACAATCTGGAAAATGCCGAGAGAGACAACTAGCAGGCGTAATGACCATGTAGTTTTGAACCTTTTGACGAACGGAAGGTATTGTGCAAACGGAACAATGACGGCATATCTCAAATAGACAAGTCCTCCTATGAATCCAACTATTGGGAAAAAGCTCAGGAATACGCATACCGGCACAACCTGCCAGACATATCTCCTGTGCATGAAATTCAGGTATGCGTCGGATTCCTCCTGGGTTTTCATCAGTTCATATCCGCATTTCCGGCATTTCTGAATAGGACAATTTTCAGCAAATACAGTGCCACAGTCCGGACATCTCTTCCCTTCGATGGCAAAAAGCCGGACCATCTCCTTCCTGTTTTCTTTGAGCAGCCAGTCCTTGAGCCCCGTATTTCTCTTCTTCATGAGATAGACAGATCTGTAGAAAATAAATATCAGGACGATTATTATGAAAGGCAGTGCGGATATGATACTCTTCAAGATCAGATTCAATTTATCCATAAATACCTGTTAAATAATAATTGCCGGCAAGATGTCCGCCTACGTTCAATAAACTACGGTGCGACAGGCCGGTTTCTCTCCTCAGGCCGGTTCGACCGGGATCTTCAGGGTTATCGCAGATGGAAATGTTTCAATTGTGAATTCGCCAGCATCGGAAATCTGTTCACCGTCAACCTGTGCCGGCACCGGCTTATCTAATTTGATCCTGAACACTTTTCCCTTGATGTGATATATGGAATCCTCCCCATAGGAACCCAGTCTCCTGATTATCCTGGGAAAATGCCGGTGGCTGAGGAGATATCTCCTCAGATAATTCGCATGTCCTTTTGAAATCAGTATGTCAAGCTTCCCATCGTTAGCATATGCCGTGTCGGTCAGATCAAATTCACCGGCATAGATCCTGGTGTTGTTTATGATGATATTGAAAATCCTGCCGTCATATTTCTTCTGTCCATCGATTTCAATTTCACCTTTTACAGATCTGTATCCGAACATATTTTTCATCACATTGTAAAGATATATCAGATAACCCTTCACTATCCAGAACATGAAAGGTATCTTCCTGAGAAAAACCTTGTCCTTGTCCCTCCCCTTCAGGATGCTTGCATCTATGCCGCAGGCGAAACCGTCGGCAAAATACCGGTCTCCAATCCTGCCCAGATCGAGCCTGTAGTCGGCGCCCCAGACAGTTGAAATCACAGCGCGGCGTATGTCGTTGAATATCAGATTTTCCATAGGGCTCATGCTGAATGACTTGGCAATATTGTTTCCAGTTCCGAAGGGAATTATCGCATAGGAAGGCATATATGATCCGGGATTCCTTTCCCTGTATTTCATCATTCCGTTGATCAACGCATTGTGCGTACCGTCTCCACCGACACCTACGATCGTCGTGGGATCGGGAACTCCGGCACTGAGAACTTCAATCATCTTTTCGGATAGATCCCCTTTGTGTATGACAAGTTCATAGCTTATGTCAAGTTCCTTGAAAATCCCTTCGACTTCCTTCCAGCGTTCGACAGACCTGCCGTCACAGGAAAGCGGATTCAGAAAACATATAACCTTGATCTTTTTCATGCGTAAATATACACGATTTTAACTTTTATCACCAATCAGTTCCGTGTTCACATGCATATGTGAGAACTGCTTCCTGTATGAAAGCGGCTTGTACCCGGTGATTTTCTTGAATATCCGCCGGAAATAGATCGTGTCGGAAAATCCGCAGGCGGTCGCAATCTCCTTGATGTTCATGGAAGAATCGAATAGAAGTTTTTTGGCCGCGTTTATCTTTCTCCCGTGTATCTCATCTGTCACGGTCCTGCCGTAGATCTTCTTGAACACTCTTCCCATATAATCAGGATTGCACCTGATCTTTTCAGATATCCAGGAAGTGTTCAGTTCCCTTCTCCCTACATTCGCATCAATCAAAGCCTTGACCTTGGAGGCAAGTTCGTCGGATTTCTTTTCTCCCTCGGAAATAACCTCACTTGCGGACGATTCAATCTCCGAAATCATCAGGCATATCAGAGATGAGCCTTTCACTTCAGTCAAAGTCCCGGACTCCTGTGCATCGAGATATTCCCTGAACAGTTCCGTCATCTTCTCCGGACGCGATATCCTGCAATGCTTCGGAAGACTTATTGACTTCACATCCCCATATTTGAGGTGTTTCGGCTGAAATATGAAATGGATCCAGTAGAAAGACAGATCTCCTGCATACGGACGGGTGCCTCCATGTTTTTTCCCCGCTTCGAGAACCAGCGTCTCATTTTGACTGATATCGAGCTTCTGTTCCTCTTCGAACATTCCCAAGCTTCCGGATACGTTGAATATTATTTCGTAGGAATCTATCGTCCTAGTCGGATGCGTCCCCCTTCCTGACGAGACGAATAGTCCGGCATTCGAATTCAGGAATGGCGGCACTATTCCGATTTTCATAGGACAAGACCTTTCTGACAGGATAACAGTATTTACTAGATGAATAATATAAATCTTCTTTATGCACTTGAAAGAGGTTTATGGTCGGAATTGTCTTCTTTTTATATGCTTCTGTCATCTTTCACGGCCGTTTGCAACAGTTAGATTAATCGCACAACAATAAACAAGGATCATGAATATGAGAAAGAATATCCCAGTTGATTTTACAGACGTCTATATCAGGGATTCCTTCTGGACGCCCAGGATTGATATCAACAGGAAGAATACGATTCCCGCGGTATATGAATTTACAAGGAAGACCGGGCGCATCGACGCCTGGAAATGGAAGCCGGGAAAAGACAACAGGCCTCATATATTCTGGGATTCGGATGTAGCAAAATGGATTGAGGCCACCGCCTATACGCTCGAGAAGAATCCCGACAAGAATCTCGAAAAGCAGATCGACCACATTGTCGATCTCATGGCCGCCGCCCAGCTCAAGGACGGGTATCTCAACTCATATTTCATCAATGTCGAACCAAAGAAGAGATGGACTAATCTCCGTGATCTTCATGAACTCTACTGTGCAGGGCATCTCATAGAAGGTGCTATCGCATATTTCAAGGCCACCGGAAAAAGGAAATTCCTCGATATCATGCTCAAATATGTGAATCATATCGCAAAGACCTTCGGCCGCAAATCCGGACAGAAGAGAGGCTATTGCGGACATGAGGAGATCGAGCTTGCCCTTCTTAAGCTTTACGGTCTTACAGGCGACAAGAAGCATCTTGAACTGTCGAAATATTTCATAGATGAACGCGGAAAGAAGCCGAATTACTTTTCAATTGAAGCAGAGAAAAGAGGAGAAAAGGGACATTGGGCTTTCTTTGGTGACAAGGAGAATTACGACTATTACCAGGCGGATAAGCCGGTCCGCGAACTCGATGAAGCTCTGGGCCATGCGGTCAGGGCAGGATATATCTACTCGGGGATGGCTTCACTTGCGGCGGAATCCGGCGACAGGAAGCTCTTTGAAACATGTAAAAAGCTTTTTAACAATATTCTCCTCAAGAAGATGTATATAACTGGCGGAATAGGATCCAGGAAACATGGAGAGTCTTTCTCCTATGAATATGATCTTCAGAACGAAACGGCATATGCGGAAACCTGTGCCGCAATAGCCCTTGTCTTCTTTTCCCACAGGATGCTGCAAATTGAGCAGAATTCGGTTTATGCTGACGTCATGGAACGTGCCCTCTACAATGGAGTAATGTCAGGAGTCTCACTTGATGGAAAGGCTTTCTTCTATTCCAATCCCCTGTCGGCATATCCTCATCCCGGAAATATTCTCGAAGAGCACGTAAAGCCGGAACGTCAGAAATGGTTCGGTTGCTCATGCTGTCCCTCCAATGTCGCCAGGCTGATCGCCTCGCTGGGATCATACATCTACATGAAAAACGACGACGGGATCAGCATCAATCTGTTCATCTCCAGCTCGACGTCTGTGAATATCAAAGGGAATCCTGTGCTGATCTCCCAGAAAACCAACTATCCCTGGGACGGTTCAGTTTCAGTTGAAGTGTCTCCGGATGTTCCATCTGATTTCAAGGTATGTGTCCGCATACCCGGCTGGTGCAGCAAATATTCCCTGAAGCTGAACGGTGCAAATATCAAGTTCTCCGTTGTGGACGGATATGCCGTAATAAGGCGCCAGTGGAAAGCCGGCGATAAGATTGATATTTCCTTTGAAATGCCTGCTATGCTCATTGAAGCTAATCCGGAAATCAGGCATGACTGCGGTAAAGTCGCTATCCAGCGTGGACCAATAGTCTACTGTGCGGAGGAGGCCGACAACGGCAAGCATCTCTATGATGTTGCTGTAGATGTATTGAATCCAGGATTCACTGTCAGTCCAGATGATTCAATCTTCAAGGGTTCGAAAATGATCTTAGTCAATGCTTCAAAAAGAAAGGCATCCGGATGGGGCAAAGAACTTTACCGACCTTACAATCCAAAGTTGGATAAGTTCAGGCTCAAGCTCATCCCCTATTTCATATGGGCGAACAGGAAATCCGGTGAAATGGCTATATGGTTAAACAGAGGTGCAATATGAAAACAAAAAGAAATATGAAAAAGAACGAAAATTATCACTGTTATGCTCCGGGTGAAGTTCAACTCATGCCCAGTCTATTTAAAAATAGATTCGATCTTAACCGTACCTACTTAATGAATCTGAAAACGGAGAATCTGCTTCAACCTTATCTTTTCGAAGCTGGACTGGGAGGGTCGGGACAGCTTCGCGTCAGCATGCATGGCACGCCTGGTACGGGAGATGATCTGCACTGGGGATGGGAATCTCCCACTTCTCAAGTAAGAGGTCACTTTCTCGGACATTGGATCTCTGCCGCCGCACGGATTGTCGCGACAAACGGCGATATGGAATTGAAATTGAAAATGGACCACATCGTCGCGGAACTTGGTAGATGTCAGGTGAAAAATGGAGGTGAATGGGTTTTCTCGATTCCGGAAAAATACTTCTACTGGACCGCAGCTGGAAAACCGACCTGGGCGCCACACTATGTTGTCCACAAGACTCTTATGGGATTAGTTGATGCGTATAAATATGCCTCAAACGCCCAAGCCTTGACAATCGTGGAGAACACCGCAAAATGGTTCTACAGATGGACAGGAAAATTTTCACGCAAGCAGATGGACGACATTCTCGACGTCGAGACCGGTGGAATGCTGGAAGTATGGGCTGACCTGTACGGTATCACGGGCTCAATTAAACACAAAGATCTTATGGAGCGTTATACGCGCAGCCGTCTTTTCGATCCTTTGCTGGAAGGAAAAGATGTTCTCACGAACATGCACGCCAATACTACAATACCCGAGATTCATGGTGCGGTCCGTGCCTATGAGGTGACACGCGATGAGCGTTGGCGGAAAATTGTCGAGAAATATTGGAAATGCGCGGTGACAGACCGCGGAACATACTGCACCGGAGGGCAGACATCCGGAGAAATCTGGACACCTCCGTTCGAGTTTGCGGCACGGCGCGGGGACAAGAACCAGGAACACTGTACTGTGTACAATATGATCCGATTGGCTGATATCCTGTTCCGATGGACTGGTGATGTGAGTTATTGCGACTATATAGAACGAAACATCTATAACGGCATACTTGCCCAACAACATCCTCTCACTGGCATGATCACATACTTTCTGCCACTTGAGGCGGGAGCACGAAAGAGATGGGGATCTCCAACATACGACTTCTGGTGCTGCCACGGTACGCTTGTCCAGGCGCACACAGTCCACAATTCCTATGTGTATTACGGCAAAGGTAAGGAAATCGTCATCTCCCAGTTTGTTCCATCCCGTTTGACGACTAGGATCAACGGCAAACAGGTAATATTGGAAATGACGCTTGACCATCAGTCAGCTGGATCAGCCAATGATAATTCCAGTGCTGCCGGGATGCGACATCGCCCGACCTGCTGGGCTATAGATATCAAAGTAATATGTGAATCCCCCACAAATATCGATCTTGCAATCCGTATTCCCTGGTGGGTAAGGGGAAAACCAAACATTGTGTTGAATGGAAAACCCCAGTCTTCACCCTCTAAATCTCCATGTTTCCATACGATATCCCGCACATGGCATAAAGATAGGATCCGATTGGAACTACCGAAAAATCTAACAATAAGTCCGGTTCCCGACGAGTCTGATTCTGTTGCGTTTCTGGATGGTCCAGTTGTGCTGGCGGGACTCTGCGACAGGGAATACACACTCGACGGTGACAAGGAAAATCCCTCTTCCATTCTGGTTCCCGACAACGAAAGACAGTGGGGTCAATGGCTTTCCGGATATCGGACTTCAGGCCAGCAGGTCGGGATCCGGTTCAAACCTTTGAATGAGATAGAAGACGAACCGTATACTGTTTACTTCCCTGTAAAGAGCAGATAAGAAGACAATGGAGCTGGAAACACGCTGAAAAAGAAAACGCCGGATGATTAATCTGAAAAAAAATCATCCGGCGCTATGTGAAGCAGCGACTGATCTCCGGCAATATGCCACGAGGATGACTCCGGAGGTCGGGAACTGGCCGGATTCAGTCTCTGCATTCTCTCTGATCCAATCCCTGTCTCCACATGTAATTCTATCTGAAAATCATCCTGAAGTCAATATGTTTTTCAAATTTGATTTTTAAAAGTGTTGATGTATCTGTAACGGCCTTTGTCTGGTAAGGCGGGCTTTCAGCCCGTTGTTTCTTAATGAGATAGCAGGCTGGAAAGCCTGCCTTACTTTAATACAATAACAATTAACGAATAATAAAACACTATGAAACCAGTATTTGTTTTTTCAGGACAAGGCGCCCAGGCAGTTGGGATGGGAAAAGATCTTTTTGAGCAGAGTCCGGCCGCATCCGCGATATTCAAGGAAGCCGACTCAATCCTCGGATGGTCCGTTTCCGACGTATGTTTCAATGGTCCGGATACGAAACTCACCGAAAGCAGATATTGCCAGCCGGCGATCTATACAATGAGCGCAGCATGTCTTGCCGCATTTGCTGAAAAAAAACCTGAAATCAAGGCTCTCGCTTCGGCAGGTTTAAGCTTGGGCGAATTCGGAGCCCTATATGCCGCAGGTGTATTCAGCTTCGCGGACGGACTCCGTCTTGTCGCCAGACGTGCCGAATTCATGGACGAATGCTGCAGGAAGGCAAAAGGTGGTATGGCTACAATCCTTGGCGGAGATCTCGCTGTGATCAGGCAGATTTGCCAGGAATGCGACATTGACGTTGCAAATTTGAACTGTCCCGGACAGGTAGTCGTAAGCGGAGCCGAAGAAAACGTCACGAAGACAGTCGCCGTCCTCAAGGAAAAGGGATTCAAGAAGGTCATACCTCTCAAAGTCGCTGGCGCATACCATTCGAGGATGATGAAGGACGCGGGAGATGCTCTCAAGACTGTACTTGATGCTGTTCCAATGAAGGATCCAGTCATACCTGTTGCTCAGAACTATGTTGGAACCTGTGTAAAGAATGCTGGCGAAATCCGCGGCAATCTTGTCAGCCAGGTCGCAGGAAGCGTCAAATGGGAAGACTGCGTAAATGCGATACTCGCAACTGGCGCGGACACTGTCATCGAGTTCGGTCCGGGAAATGTCCTGACCGGGCTTGTAAGAAGGATCAATGCGAATGTCGCAACCTTCAATGTCAACAGCATGGTCAGCTTGAATAATTTCGCCTGACGCGAAATTATTATTTCGGAAATCATTTCCTGATATTGTCCATCCAGTTCACACCGGCATAACCTGCGACATGTCCGTCGGCGAACAAAATGTTGCCATACTTGTTGTGGTTGTTGGGCTTGTCATATGCGATGACGGTATCAGGAGAAGTTTTTTCATTATAACCGCCTACATAGACATAATCAACATTCCCATCAGTCAGTTGTTCGCCATCATTTAATTTAGTTTGTGTACTGGGACAAGTATACATCTTAACGTTCTCGAGATATCCTCCAGAACGAAGCATCTCCAAACCGGCAGCACCGTTTTTATCAGGAAACTCATTTTTATTTTCCTGGGAATACATGCGTATAGCAAAACCAATACCTTTCAGGTCGCTTGCGCAACTGATTCTACGGGCCTTTTCCCGGGCTGAACTGAGAGCTGGAAGCAGCATTCCGGCTAAAATGGCAATCATGAATATGTTCAATGTTCCAACTATGCCTGTAACAAGTCCGGCTATCGCATATCCCTTACCGCTCTGAAGCCCTTTGCTGATCTTATTCAGGGAAATTGACGAAAAGATTATTGCCGGAATCCCCAGGATGAATCCACAGCAGACTACACTTGAAATTCCCAAGACCATGGATGTGATTGCCATGCCTGATCCTGGCTGCCTGGCGCCGGTATTGCCGGTTTCTTCTATGCTCATCAAAGTCCCCCTTATATGAAGTTTTTAATTTAGCCAGTATTGAAAGATAAAATTTATATTCTCGCCTATAAAAGCGTCAGTCCCGTTTCTCATTTTCATCTATAAGTGAATATCCCAGCAGGAATGTCCTGTCTCCGACACTCAGGAAATCTCCAGGGTACATGCGTTTCCTCTTTATCCTTTCGCCGTTTATGAAAGATCCGTTCTTGCTTCCAAGATCTTCTACCATGATAGACTTGTCATAGACGATCACCTGGGCGTGTTTCCTTGATATGCTCTCGCTTCCTATGAACAAGGAATTATTGTCCTTTTTCCTGCTTATGATGAAGGAGTAACCAGATTTGGGGAGCCTAACCCTTATTGAACCCTGTTTTTCAGATTCCAGTATCTCTATTAACTTGAGGCTTTCCGGAACCTGGGTACGGAAATCATGGACATTTCCGTCAGTAAGCCCTTCGGGAATAATGATACTCGCGCTCATGGAATCAATCGTGCTCCCTCCAGCAAGATGGAATGGCTGAAGTGGAGGAATCTCCATCCCATTGCATTTTGTTATTTCCAGGGGAATGAGATAGAGGTTTTTTTCAAAAGGAATTATCATGCCGGCAAATTCAGTTCCCTCCACCTTCAGGTCACAGGCATTGTGAGAACCGATCAGGTTGCAACGGCCGAATTCAGCGCGCTGCTCCCCGGATTGCGTTTTCACCAAAAAGGCGTTTTCAATACTACGTTCTTTTACTGGGATGCTATTTTTCGGTCTGATGAGGAAGTTTGTTCTTCCTACGGAAAGCAGGATTGGATTCTTGTCGTCAAGCATCGCGCTGGGCGTCCGGATCCCGTTGACGCAAGTGATGCTTTTTTCCCCTCTATCTATGATGAATATCGTGTTACCGAGATAAACTATCGCGGTCTGGATCTGGTTCACGTCCCCGTCATCCTCTATCGCTATATCGTTTTTTTCCTTGACTGAACCTATAAGCATGGTGGTCTTGCCGGCAGGGAATAGCGACTGGATCCATTTGGATTTGCTCTGCCTATATATGGAAAGCTGTCCGGATACTCCATGCGATTTAATGAATGTACCGGCTCCAGGATAGTTTTCAGTATAGGTGAAATCAATCGCCTGAAATCCGCCGGTGGCGGTTGCGCCGCTGATCTTCTTTGCCCACTCAATCGGTTCTTCCGACTCGAATAAATTTGTCCTGTCTGAATTCCCGTCCTTGCCTGACATTTTAATCCCCCCTGTTTTTAATTTGCGCCCTTATATCTCTCATTGACAGGCATGCCTCCTGCTTTTCTGTGATACCATTGCCTCAGTTTCACCATATTTTCAAGCCTATGATTCAGGCTCCGTTCAAAATTTGTCTTTCTGTGTAAGGTAGGACAACCAGTTCCCTGGTTGCCCCCTCTCAGACCCCTGCGAGCGGTTTTCCCGCACAAGGTTCCTCGATATTCCTCGCTTCGTGATAAAGTTAATTGATGCAAATTTTCAAGCAATAATTCTCGGGGGCGG